>DASRAT010000793.1:0-3314 GCA_035638015.1 Gemmataceae bacterium
CACCCTGGAGCTTTTGTCCGCCGAAAAACGGACCACGGCGACGCGCTCTGTGGAAGCGATCAGCCGCGAAGTGGCTTTGCCCGTCGATGAGATTCTGGCATCGGCCACCGCGGTGCTTGACCGCTGGATCGGCATGGAACCGGAAATGGCCGACCGGCTCAAGTTGATCCTCGCCAATGCCCGCGCGATCAAGCAATGCATCCACAAAGTCGGCGAAGATCTGGCGCCCCGGCCCACGGGACTTTCGGGTGCCACCAAGACGCATCCCAAGTTGCACGGTTTGCGCGTCCTGGTAGCCGACAACGACGAACGCGTCCGCCGCTCAGCCCACTCGATTCTCGGCGGCAAGTTCGGTTGCATCGTCGAGACCGCCCGTGACGGCCGCGAAGCGCTGACCATGGCCCGCCTGGGCAGCTACGACGTCATCCTCACCGACATTCGCTTGCCCGACATGAACGGCCACGAAGTCTACTGCCACATGCGCGCCGCCCAACCGGACGCTCGCGTGATCTTGATGACCGCTTTTGGCTACGACCCGGCCCACTCCATCGTCAAATGCCGGCAAGAAGGACTGCGCCACGTTCTTTACAAACCGTTCCGTGTCGATCAATTGGTGGACGCCTTGGAAAACGACGGCCCGCCGCCTGTCAGTCACGCGCCACATGCCTCCACACCCGCCACCGTGCAAACCTAAGCAACGCAACGTAGGACGGCCTGGGAAGGCCGTCCTACTAAAGAAACGCCAGGCCTTCCCGAGCGCAAATGCTCGCGAAGGCCCTTTTTTAGTTAGCGATGGATCCGATGATGAAAGCATCCGAACCAATGCGGACGGATGACAGTGTATCGGACGACCGGTGGCCGACAGCGGATGACGCCCGCGGGTGCAGCCGCCTGACTGGCCTGCGGCATCGCGAACGGCACCGCACAAACCAATCCGAGCAAACCCATGCGAAGGTAACGGAACATAACTGCCTCCTCTGTTGTTGAGCACCACTTGTCTTCTCCCATCAAAAGAACGGGCGGTGCCGGAGGCCTTGCGCATTAGAAATGTATGAGAAAAACCAGGGAATAAGCTGGTAAAGCCTGCTCGAATGTGCTGACTTGGCGGGCGCAAACCATTCAACCACCTCACTTTTGCCGCCTCACCTTGTAAATATGCGATGACAACCCATGCAGCGTTTCCGCCGCTTCGCTGATCGTCTCGGTCAGCGTCGGATGCGGGTGAATACTCAGAGCCACGTCGCGGGAGGTGGCGCCCATTTCGATGGCCACGACTCCTTCCGCGATGAGTTCGCCCGCTCCGGGACCGCACAGGCCAACGCCGAGCAAGCGATCGGTTTCGGGATCGACAATTAGTTTGGTGATGCCGTCGGTGCGGCCCAGCGTCATGGCGCGGCCGCTGGCGGCCCAGGAAAAGCGGGCAACACTTACCTCGCGTTTCAGTCTTTTTGCCTCGTTTTCCATGAGGCCCGCCCAGGCGATTTCCGGATCGGTGAAGACCACTGCCGGGATGCAGCGTGGGTCCCACACTGCCGCCTCTCCCAAAATCACCTGAACCGCCAATTTACCTTCATGAGTCGCCTTGTGGGCCAGCATCGGCTCGCCGGCCACGTCGCCGATGGCATAAATGTGCGGCACGCTGGTGCGGCGATGCTCGTCCACGGTGATGAACTTGCTTTTGCTGTCGTACTGGACGCCGATTTTCTCCAACCCCAGATTCAGCGAGTTGGGCCGGCGGCCGACCGCCACCAGCACGCGCTCGTAAGTCGTCGGCGGTTCGTTCATGTCCTGGCCGTCCATCAAAACTCGGATGCCGTTGGACACCTCTTCCAGTTTTGTCACCTTGGTGTTGAGGTGGATTTTCTGGAATTGATTCTGCAGGCGTGCGGCCAATGGCCGGACCAACTCGGGATCGACGCCGGGCAATAGCGATCCCGTCAGTTCAACCACCGTCACCTTGCTGCCGATCGCGGCATAGACGGTCCCCATTTCCAGGCCAATGTAACCGCCGCCGATAACTAATAGCGTTGCGGGAGTTGATTCCAGCTTGAGGGCAGCGGTCGAATCCATGACCCGTGGGCTGGGAATGTCGAAAACGGGTATCTTGGTCGGACTGGAACCGGTGGCGATGATGGCGTTCTTGAAGCGGACCTTTCCGCCGCTTGCCAGGGCCAATGTGTTGGCATCTTCAAACGTGCCGCGCGAATTAATCCAGGTCACCTGCCGATCTTTGCACAGCTTGAGCAAATGGCTGGCAAGCGTGTCAATGATCTTGTCCTTCCTGGCACGCAGTGTGTTGAGATCGATCTGCGGCGGGGCAAACTTCAGGCCCCACGAGGCGGCGTCACGGGTTTCGGTGATGATCCGGGCAGCGTGAAGTAGCGCTTTCGAGGGAATGCAGCCACAATGCAAGCAAACGCCGCCCGGTTTGGCAGTGGCGTCCACCATCGTGACTTTCAGGCCCCGGTCAGCGGCCAGGAAAGCCGCGGCATAACCGCCGGGCCCGCCGCCCAGCACCAACAAATCGGTTTCAACGTTGTCAGCCATATGTCACTCCTCTGATGCTCAATTCAGCCTTGCACTAGCATGACCAAAGGGTTCTGCAGCGCTTCCGCAATGACTCGCACAAACCGTGCCGCTTCCACGGGGTCGATGACCCTTGGATCATAGGACAACGACAACGGGAGTATCCACCGCGACGCCATTTGGCCATCCTCAGCACAAACTACCTGCCTACGGCCGCGGGCAATGCCAAGGATTGCGACTTCCGTGGAAGGGACCATCGGGTTGAAAGCCGTGCCGCCGATGCTCCCGATGTCCATGAGGGTGAATGTGCCGCCGCGCAGCTCGTCCGGGCCGAGCTTGTTTTGGCGGGCACGCTCAACGACATCGGCCAGTTCACGGGCAAGTTGCTGAACGCTCTTTTTGTCAACGTCTCGCAACACCGGCAATCGCAGTCCGCGCTCCGTGTCTACCGCCACGCCAAGGTGACAATACTTCTTGAGGACAAGTTGATGGTTGGCAAGATCGAGCGTGGCATTGAAGCGCGGAAACTGCTTGAGTGCGTTGGCGGCGGCCTTGAGCGCGAAAGCGGTGATTGTCACTCCAGGGCCTTGACCATCTTGTTGTTGGCGAATCGCCTCCAACTCGGTGCTGTCCGCGACATCGTGATGGGCGCCGAGCGGGACTAAGTTCCGGGCCCAAGCCATTTGGTCAACATGTGCGCGGCGGTTGGAGTCGAGCGTTTCACGTTCCACATCGCCCCATTGGCTGAAATCGGGCAGGGCTGGAACGTTCGCCGCTGCCGTGTGGGG
>DASRAT010000794.1:0-14430 GCA_035638015.1 Gemmataceae bacterium
GAAGTCGGCGTCATGCACGCCTGCGGCCACGATATGCACATGACCTGCATGATCGGCACCGCACGCACGCTGGCTGCCCTCAAGGATCAGTGGAAGGGCACTCTGGTTTTCATAGGTCAGCCGGCAGAGGAGGTGGGCGGCGGGGCACGGCGGATGATTAACGACGGCCTGTTCAAACGCTTTCCGCGGCCTGATTATTGCCTGGGTTTGCATTGTGACGGCCGTAAGCCAATCGGCAATGTCGCCTACAACGAAGGCTTGCTGATGGCCAATGTGGACAGCATTGACATCACTGTCCTGGGCAAGGGGGGCCATGGGTCGGCGCCACACACGACCATTGATCCCATCGTCATTGCAGCGCGGATTGTATTGGATTTGCAAACCTTGGTGAGCCGCGAAACGCAACCGGGCGAGCCGGCCGTGGTCACAGTCGGCGCGATCAATGGCGGCACCCAGTACAATATCATTCCGCCGGAGGTGAAGCTGCAACTCACGGTTCGCACTCTCAAGGACGATGTTCGCAAGAAGATATTGGACGGCATCGAACGCATCGCCAAGGCAGCCGCTGTCGCCGGCAATGCGCCGCCTCCGATTATCAAGATCGAGCTGGACGATTTCACGCCGGCGGTTTTCAATGACGCCAATCTGGCCAAGAAAACGACAGCGGTGTTCCGTGAAGTCTTGGGCAAGGATAAAGTGCATGAGGTGCCGCCTTCGATGGGCGGCGAGGATTTTGGGCGTTATGGCCGCGAGGGGATTCCGATCTTTTTCTATTTTCTGGGCACGGTGGCCCCGGAGAAATACGCGGCGGCGGAGAAAGGCGGCGAAGTGTTGCCGTCGTTGCACTCGGATAAGTATTTTCCGATCATTGAACCGAGCATCCGCACGGGCGTGTTGACGATGAGCGTGGCGGTGCTGAATTTGATGCCCAAATAACCGCGACCCTTTGGAGTGCGGTGACTTGTCACCGCTTTTTGGCGACCGCAATGTAAAATGACGCTGGGTCCCCAAAGTAATCTATTGCTGCGGCGTGCGCTTCCGTTGCTGCTGAGGACGCTAAAAAGCGGTGACAAGTCACCGCACTCCAAAGGCCCACCATGCCAATCAAAACCAAACGCTGGAACGACCCGCGTGAGCGCGATGACGGCTATCGCCTGTTGGTTTGCAGGTACCGGCCGCGCGCTTTGCCAAAGGCCAAAGAAACGTGGGACCGCTGGTACAGCGCACTGGGCCCCAGCAAGGAACTGCATGCCGATATGTATGGCAAGCACGGCCCGCCCATCACCTTTCAAGTTTTTGCCAAACGCTATTTGAAAGAGATGCAAAGCCAAAGCGAGTTGATCAAGGAGTTGGCCGCGTTGGTCGCCGAGGGCAAGACGGCTACTTTGCTTTGCTCGTCGGCCTGCACCGACCCTTCGCATTGCCATCGGACATTGCTCAAAAGGCTGATCGAGAAGCGCGCGAAGGCGCTATTGAAGCGCCGAGCCGCAAGCGGCTAGCGAGCGCTATACGTCGCGAAACTGTCGTCGGTCTCCCACAAACACACCTCGACGACGGGAAAACCTTGCGAGGCCGTGTAATCATAAATCAACTTGGCGATGTTCTCGGCGGTGGGATTGACATTGAGCGTGAACACCGGCTCGCCCTGTTGTTTGAGGAACGGCAACACTGGATCGTCCTGGTGCAGGATCATCTTGTGGTCGAGCGTGTCGTTGATCCAGCCGCTGACCACGCGTTTGATTTGCGAGAAATCGACGACCATGCCCAGCCCGTCGAGCCGGGGCGATTCCAGGGCGATGATCGCCAGGCCATTGTGGCCGTGCAGATGGCGGCATTTGCCGTCATAGTTTAAAAGCCTGTGGCCATAACAGAATCGTATTTGCCGGGTCACGCGGAACATGCGGTTTCCTTTCAATGTACAGTATGGCCATTGTAGCGGAGAATAGAAGTTAGAGATCGGAAGTCAGAGATCAGAAGTCAGTGGTCGGAGGTCACGGCTTTGAACTCTGGCTTCTGATCTCTGACCTCTGGCCTCTGGCCGCTCATCGACGTTGACGCCCCTCCGCGGCGTGCCTATGATGGGGCGATCTTTCGGGGAGATGCAATTGAAATGACAGAGCTGAAAGAGTTTGCCGAGTTTGTGAAATTGAACGAGCCGTTGGCGCCTTATACGTATCTCAAGCTGGGCGGGCCAGCCGAGGCGTTGGTGCAGCCGCGGAGCGTGCAGGAGCTTTGCGCCGTGGTCCGTGTGTGCGGGGAAAAACGGCTGCCGATGCGGCTTTTGGGCGGCGGATGCAGCGTGCTGGTGAAGGATGAAGGCGTTCGCGGCGTGGTCATACGTTTGCATGAAGCGGTGTTCACGCAAGTAAGCGTGGATGGCCGGCGCGTGCGGGCCGGTGGTGGGGCCGCCTTGTCAGCGCTCATTTCGCAATCAGCTCGGCATGCGTTGGCGGGACTTGAAGGCCTGGTTGGCATTCCCGGCACCGTTGGCGGCGCCATTCGCCAGCACGCCGGCGACCGTTCCGGCGAGATCGGCCAGTGTCTCCGCCGGGCCGAAGTGATCGACGCGGCCGGGCAAATGCAAACGCGCGAGCATGATGAGTTTGCTTACGGCGGCCAGGCGCTCGACGATCCTGTCCTGTTGTCCGCCGACTTCGAACTGGACAAAGATGGGCCGGACGCCATCATCAAACGGATGCGCAAGGCCTGGATTCAACGCAAACGCAGCCAGCCGTTTAGCTTTCAAGCGGCGTGCCGAGTTTTCAAGAACCCGCGTGGCCTTAGTGCGGCGGCGCTCATCGCCCAGGCGGGGCTGGCAGCCACCAAGGTCGGCGGCGCTGAAGTTAGCGAGCGCGATGCCAACTACATTGTGGCCCATCCGGGCGCTTCCAGCCGGGATGTGCTTCGGCTGATCGATCTGGTCCGCAGCCGGGTGCTGGAACGGTTTAATACCGAACTGGAACTGGAGCTGGCAGTTTGGTAATGCGGTCGCAATCGCAAAGGACGGCCTGGGAAGGCCGTCCCACCTTGTGGTTGCAAACGCGTTAGGATTTTCCCATGTCTCGTCGCAAAGTCATGGATGACCTGCCACCGCCACCCGCGTCCGTTGTCCGCCCACCTGTACTAAAATGGACTCTGCAACTGACCGCTCTTGTGCTTGTCGCCGGCCTGGTTTTGGGCGGTGTCATATTGCTTAGCCAACATGCTCGTGAACAGATCCGCGAGCGCGAGCGATTCCAGACTGCCTTCGCCGACATTGATTGCAATCCACCCGCGCCGCTTGAGCGTGCCGAGTTTCTCGAAGAAGTGCTTTACCACAGCCGACAACCGGAGCGTTTTTCAACGTTGGACGACAGCCTGGTTGAGCGGCTCAACGCGGCGTTTCTGCAGCATCCATGGGTGGCGAAGGTGGACAAGGTGGACGTGACGCCACCGCGAGGCGTGCGGGTGACGCTCATTTATCGTCAACCTGCCCTAGCGGTGGCGGTAGCTAGCGATTTGGCGGGGACGACACCAAAGTTGCGAGCAGTCGACGAACAGGGCATCTTGCTTCCCAAAAAAGTCCCGATTCCGGGCGATCTGATCGTCCTGCACGGAGCGCCGCGGCCAGCCAGCGCCGCCGGCAAGCCTTGGGGCGATCCTGGCGTGGCCGCCGCTGCTCAGACTGTTGTTTTGCTCAAGCCACAACTCGGCAAATCGGGAATCACAGCTATGTCATTGACCCCGCAAGGTCTGATGCTTTGGAGTAGCCACGTCAAGGTGATTTGGGGCCTGACGTCTAGCAAAGGCGACGAAGCCACCTTCGTCGAAAAGGAACGCCGGCTGGGCGAGGTATTAGCCAAACCGCAATCGATGTCGTGGTGGTCGCCGTGGATGCACGAGATCGACTTGCGACCGCGGGAAGGAATAAAGAGTCGGTTGGTGCCCTGGGAATCGCCGGCTGCAGTTAATTCGACAAAAAAGGACTGACAAAGGCGTAAAAGCCCACACCGGCGCCTACCAGCAACATCAAAATGAAAAGCACTGTTGCGACCCAATAATCGATGCTGGTCGCTTGCTCCACCGGCTCGGGAACTTTGATGGGCGCCGGCGTGATCAGATTCGCTGTGCCATTGAGCTTCGAGCGCTCCCCAATCACGGGCAGCGGTAACGACGGCGTCAGCGGCAAGCGTTTGGGTTCCTGGGCGGGTGCGGCCATGTCAACCTTTACTTTGGCCCGATAAACCTTCAACTCGCCTTCTTCCTGGCGCGGTTCCACTGTGGCAGCGGTCACGACGGGCTTTTTCTTGGCCGACCGCAACAGTTGCTCGGCAGTTTCCAGGGGATAGTGCTTCCGCAAATCGGCGACATATTTGGCGACATCGCTCGAATCCAACGCTTCCGCAAATGACTCATAGGGCCGCAATAAGTGGTGGGGGTTGACGTGCAACAGCCGCCGTCGCAACCGTTCGGCGTCGTCCTCTTGGCCGCGGGCCAGCGCGACATCGGCGGCCAACACCAGAAACCAATCGCGCAGCTTGGCCTGGCCTTGGCGGTCGTATAAACCTGCTAATTCTTCGTATATTTCCAGACTGCGAACCTTGGTCGCCATGGACAGGGGTTCTCCGTGGCGTTAAGGCAGTGTAAGCTGCCGAATAGTAGTCCCTAAAGCATAGCAAGCCCAACGGCTTACCACAAGGAGGAGCCTCAATGCAAACCGATCCTTACGGTCCTTTGCACGGCGTCCGCGTGCTGGACGCCTCCCGTGTGTTGGCCGGTCCGCTTTCCGGGCAAATCCTGGGCGATCTCGGCGCCGAGGTCCTCAAGGTCGAACGCCCCGGAGCGGGCGACGACACCCGCGCCTGGGGCCCGCCGTTCGCCGGACCGCTTAGCGCCTATTATTTGTCCTGCAATCGCAACAAACGTGGCCTGACGCTGGACATGGGCAAAAAAGAGGGGATCGAGATTTTTCAGGAGTTGGTGAAACGCAGCGACATTCTTCTGGAGAATTTTCGTGCCGCCAGCGCGGGCAAGTTAGGTCTGACCCCCGAGCATCTCCTCAAACTCAATCCGAGGTTGATTATTTGCTCGATATCTGGATTCGGCCGCACCGGGCCGTGGAGCGATTTACCGGGGTACGATTTTGCCATTCAGGCGCTGAGCGGTTTGATGGACATCACCGGACCGGTGGCAGGGCCGCCCTCGAAAGTCGGCGTGGCGGTCGCGGATGTGTTGACGGGCCTCTATGCGGCGACCTCGGTGTTGGCTTGTTTGCACGCCCGCAAGGAGTCTGGGCATGGATACGCGATTGACCTGGCGCTGCTGGACTGCGCTCTTGTCGCTCAGGTAAACGTCGTGCAAGCTTATTTGACGAGCGGCCAGGTGCCGCCGCGGCAGGGCAATGCACATTTGCAAATTGTGCCATATCAGGCCTTTCAGACGGCGGACGATTGGCTTGTCCTGGCGGTCGGCAATGATGGCCAGTGGCAGCATTTCTGCAAGGCTGCCGACCGACCTGCTTTGGCGAGCGATCCGCGTTTTACCAAGAATGTTGATCGCGTGACTAACCGCGGCGTGCTGGTCCCGATCATTGAAGCACTCATGAAGCAACACAACTGCGCGGAATGGCAAAAGCGATTGTTGGCCGTGGACGTGCCGCATGCGCCGGTGTGGAATTATGCTCAGCTTTTCGCGGAGCCGCAGACGGCGGCACGCGGCTTGCGCGTCACCGTCCGCGATCCCCACGGTAAACCAGTGGACCTCGTCGGTTCGCCGTTTCACATTGGTGGTGCGACTTTGCCGGCCGCAACCATGCCGCCGAGTTTGGGGCAGGACACGGAGGCGGTGCTACGCGAGTTGCTAGGCTACGACAAAAGCCAAGTTGCGGCGTTGCGACAACAAGGCATCGTTTAATGCCTATGCCTTGGCCGCCGCGTAATAGCCAAACCACGGGCTAGGCGCCGAGCGATGGCGATAGTCCTTCAGTCCGGCCCCCTCCACCATTCCAACTAGTGCGGCCAAATCCACGAAATGGCAATCGGACCGTTGCTGCAGCCATTGTTGAAGCCGCTGCGCCTTGGCGTCCCTGTGCCGAGCCAGGGTTGAGCCGGAAAAACGGCCGCCCGCCGGCATAACTCTCGCCACCTCGGCCAACGCTTTGGCCGGGTCGGGAAACTGATGCAGGCCGCCGGCGCAGTTGACCTTGGCCACAATACCGTCGCGCAACGGCAATTTGTGAATATCGCCGCGAACCAGCAGCACGTTGTCCAACTTGGTGCGGGCCAGGTTAGTTGCGGCTCGGGCCAACTGGGCCGGCGAAATGTCCAGGCCGATCACCAAGCCAGGCTGCACGATTCGAGCCATGGGCAAGGTAAAATTGCCGGGACCGCACGCTACATCCAGAAGGTTATCACCCGCGTTCAAGACCAGCGTCTGCCGGAATTGTTCGACCTCTTCGCGAAGCGTGTGGCCGATTACCGCCTTGGCCAGCAGCCAGCGAAAACGTTCGTAGAGCATCGTGGAGACTTTCGTCTGCAGGCTGCGCTGAGCGAACGTAAAAAGCTCGGGCCCCGTGTAAAGATTAAGGATGCCGTTGGCATAGGCATAGCGGCGGCCGCAAGGACCGCACGTCAGGGCGGGGGCGTCGACCTCCAGAGTCAAGGCTGTGCCTGTGCAGGCGGGACAACGCAAAAGAGGCAGGGCGCGTTCCAGCAATCGCCGCGCCCGCTCGTTCGAGGATAGTATCATGGCCCAACTCCTTCCGTTGGTTTCTTAAGTGTAATGTCAACGAGGAGACGCCACACCAGAAGCGCACCCATTGGCACTGCGATATTTGGCAAGGGGCATGCCAAGCGGAAGCCGTCAAATGGAATGGATCGCAATGATAAACGGAGAAATGGGTTAGGCGCGTTTGGCTTTAGCGCGGGCAAATACGAGGACTAAAAGGTGTCCTCAAATCGGCGACAAGTGTCGCCTGGCGAGGACATGGCAAGCCGCAAGCGGCTGGGTCAGGCGGCGATTCCTTGCAAGTGGAACGCCGCATTCAATGTGCTGATCGTTGTCGTCCCGGCCTCGCGCGTCACTACGCTGATGCCGCAGTTGTCAAGCGTCACTTGGTGGGCATGATCGGGCGTCAAACCCAAGACACCCGCAAGATATGTGCGATTGACGACGTGGTGGGCCACCACCATGATCGCCTCGCCGGCATGCTTGGCCAGCAACTCTTCCAGGCAATGTAAGGCCCGTTGGTAAACGTCGCCGAAGGATTCCCCGCCTGGATAGCCGAACGCCGCGGGGTTGTCCATGAAGCGCTGGTAAGCCTCAGCATCTGTATTTTGGATCGTTATCCAATCGAGGCCTTCCCAGGCGCCGACATCGCATTCTGTAAGGTCATCGAGCGGTTGTGGCGACAGCCCGTGCGGCTCTGCGATAATCGTTGCCGTTTCCACGGCTCTTTCCAGAGGGCTGCAATAACAGTGGTCCAGGGGACGAATGGCCAGGAAATCGCGTGTCATTTCCGCCTGGCGAACTCCTAACGCAGCCAACGGCGGATTATGACGGCGGCCCTGCAAACGCGGCGGATGAGCCAGATTGGCGGCGGTAGCGCCGTGGCGGATCAGATAAAGAATGGTGGACATCTGAGACTCCTTCCCGCTTAGCCCCGTGGGACGGCCTTCCCAGGCCGTCCACATCCTTATGGACGGCCTGGGAAGGCCGTCCTACGAAAATGGGCCGTTTATCTTCGGTCGCTGCTAAACAGCCTGTTCCAACCCATTGCATAGCAAAGCCGCGACGCGGACTGCCTCGATTAAGCTCGTTGGGTCCGCAATGCCTTTGCCCACGATGTCGTACGCTGTGCCGTGGGCCACGCTGGTTCGCACCAGGGGCAATCCGACCGTCACATTGACGGCATGCAAACCGCCCAGCAGCTTGAGTGCGATGTGACCTTGGTCGTGATACATGGCCACGATGCCGTCAAACTCGCTGCCAGCCGCTCGGACAAACAAGGTATCACTCGGCCACGGACCACTGACCGCGATTCCTTCAGCTTGAGCTGTTTGCACGGCCGGCACGATCAGGCGCACTTCTTCGTCGCCGAACAAACCGCCGTCCGATGCATGTGGATTGAGGGCCGCCACTCCCAATCGCGGCTGGCGGCCGCACAGCCGCTTCATCATGTCGTCGAGCAGGCGAATCTTCTCCAGCACCGCCGACGTGGTAATATGCCGAAAAATGTCGTGCAATGCCATGTGCAACGTCACATGGACCACGCCCAGGCCATGCGGTAACTTCGGCCCCCGCGCATAAAGCATCATGCCGAAGTGCTGAGTGCCGGTGCGTTCCGCCAAGATTTCCGTGTGGCCCGGATGCGGCACGCCCGCGGCATGCAAGCCTTCCTTGTGCAACGGCAAAGTAACGATGCCGGCGGCACGGCCCGCCAGCGTTTCATCAATCGCCCGGCACAGAAAGTCGTAAGCCGCCTGGCCCGCGGCGGCGCTGACTTTACCTGGTACGACGCCATCGAGCTTCACTTTGCTTGCTTGCAGTACCGGCACAACATTAGGCGTTGAACGCGATTCCCCGAGCTTGGTCAAGAGTTGAACCTCCGCGGAGCTTGCCGTCAACCGCAGCGCTTGTCGCATCCAGCCAGCGTCACCCACGACAACAGGTTGACAAAGAGCGTGCAAGTCCGGCCAGGCTCGAGCGATAATTTCGGGGCCGATGCCGGCCACGTCTCCCATCGTCAACAACAGCAGCGGTGATTTGGTCATGGTTGTTTGGTGTACGCGCGGAACCGCATTTCTCATAACGCATCCAGCACGGTGGGACAAGACGAGTTAAGTGCGAGCGCAAAACCGCAAGCGGGCTCGCGGTTAGTTTTTCTTCGCCAGCCGCAGCACCAAACGCTCTAATTGCGTTCTTTCCGGCAACTGCACACGACCCTTGACACCCTGGTCGATTTCCAGCAGCCAGTCGTAAAGTTGCTCCGCTCGACGGCGGCCGAGATGTTTCAGCAACTGTGTTCTTTGCGAAATACCGAAGGGCGGCACGCCCACTTCCTGTAGCGCCACCGGTAACGGCCGACCCAAAGTGGTCAAGCGATATGCCTTGGCCGCCTGCCTCAGTTGCATGCTAAAAGCGCCAAGCAAACGGATCGGTTCTTCGCCTTGATCCAGCAAGCGGTCGAGGATCGTCAACGCCTCCTTCGCTTGCCCGGCGGCGATGGCGTCAAAGATCTTCCAGGTGTTTTCCGCCCGGCCGCGGCCGACCAGCTTATCGACATCGTCCACATCGATTTTCTTGTTTTCACCAACATAAATGGCCAATTTCAATAACTCTTGATCGAGCAGTCCCAACTCAGCCCCAACTAACTCGACCAGCAAATTGGCAGCAGGTGTGGTTAGCTGCTTTTGATGGCGCGTCGCCACCCATTTGACGCACCACTGCGGCGCCAGGTAAGGTTTAGGCCCGTCGCATTTGATGGTTGCCGCCGCATCGACCATTTTGGCCAACCGCGTGGAGGCGGCCCACGTTTTGACGGACAGCACCAGCACACCCCTCGGCGGCAATTCGCCCACGGCTTTTTCAAGCGTGGTGCGATAGCGCGTCACAAATGGATCGGCGTTCTCGACCACCACCAGGCGGCGCTCACCCAAGAAAGGAATTGTCTGCAGTTCGTCCATCACGCTGGCAAAGGTTGCGCTTTCGCCGGCATGGACGCCATAAGCCAAGCCGTCGTCATCATCGCCCAACACGGCTTGGCGAATCGCCTGCAGCACCATACGCCGCAGCAAATCCTCATCGCCATGAACAACGAGAAGTCGATGCGAGCGGGGGCGTTCAAGATATGCCAAGGCATCCATCTTTGGATAATCCGAATTCCGAAACAAATTCAAAACACCAAATTCAAATTACCAAAACAGACGCAACAAGCGCCGTGGTTTTGGGATTTTGAACTTTGGATTATGGATTTCGAATTTCGGAACGTAGGCCGGCCTTCCCAGGCCGGCCAGTGAAAAGCCGGCCTGAGAAGGCCGGCCTACATCAACGAATGCCCGGCTGCACATCAATGATCTTGGCCTTGGGATGCAACGTGTCCACCTTGACCAGTCCGGGAGTGACCGCTTCGCCGACATTGCCGGCCCGATCCACTGCTTCAACCTTGATGTGAAACTGCCAAGGCGTGAGACCGCCAGCGGGCATGGTCCAAATATAGCTGCCGGTGTCGGCGATCTTGCTGGCGAACGGAACCCACGGGCCTTCCTTGGCCGCGCCGTACGAAAGCGTGATCGGCGTGGGGCCGAGGTTCTTGTCGCTTACTTTCCAGCTGATGCTGAGCTTGCCCTTGTAATCGCCCTGGCCGACCATGACGCTTTCGAGCTGAACGACAGGCTTGGTCAGATCGACCTCGATCCACAGCTGCGGTTTTTCACCAATCGCAGGTGGCGGGGCGCTCAGTCCGACCCCACTTTTGGGCACTAGCGTGAAGCCATAAAGGCCTTCGCCCTGGACCTCGAACGTCAACGGGCCGCCCAGATTGGGGTCCGCCTTGGGCAACTGGAACTTGCTCCAGCTACGGCCGTCGGTGGTGAACCACAAGTCGATTCCCGAAATCCCCGACGGGCCTTTTTCGGTGATTTCGTAATTCAACGAGATGCGCTTGGTGTTGATGAATCTACGGTTGTTATCCACAGCTTCACTCGGAGCGCCGCCGGCAACGCCGGGCGTGAAGCCCTGAGTGCCGAAGCTGCCCTGGCCGGTCAAGCTAACCTGCGTAGTCGCTTCCGCGGTGTTACCGGCCAGATCGCGGGCCCGGATTTTGACGTCGATCAACGCCGAAGTGCCGGGCGCCCAAAAAGCCTGGTTGGCGCCAGGCGTACGGAACACCGGCTGCCAGGAGAGGCTGCCGTTAGCGCGGTACTCGATTTGAATGGAGTCTTGCCGGGTCGGGTCGAAGTTTTCATCGCGGACCTCCCACGTGACGCCCACTTCGGAGCCGCGCGGCGGCAGGGCCTTGACATTCACGATCGGCGGCGTGGTGTCGATGACCACACGCAAGCCAGGCGTGACGCCGTCCATCTTCTCGGGATAATTGCGGTTGTTATTGTCCGTGGTTTGCACTGCGAAGAGATAATAGCCGTCGCCCTCGGCCACGAAGTTGAACTTGCGCTGATCGGGAGCGGCGGTGGCGCCGAGGTGCCAAGTTTTGCCCTGGTCGCCTGAGTAATACAGCTGAAGTTGCTTGAGGCGATGGGCCTCGGCCGGATCGGGATCGAACGGAATCGCTATTTGTTTTTGGCGTGCATAAAGGACTTGCGGTTGAATTGGCTCTTGAGCATGCGCGGGGACCCACAAGGCCGGCAAAACGGTCAGTACAGGCAACCAAAGAGCCAAAGCCAATTTTCGCATGGATGATTCCGTGACGCGCGCGGCAAGTCCGGCTATCGTCTATCATCCCCATCGGCAAAAAACCAATCACGACAACACGAAAAACGAAAACGCGAAAAAGGTTGCTTTTTCGCGTTTTCGTTTTTTGTGTTGTCGCGATTTTGTCTTTTACGGCATGATGGTTTTGAAGTCCTGAGCCATCGACGCTTTCTGCTCTGGCGTGCATGCGTACATGTGCAGGTGATCGCGGTCGATGTACACCACTTCCACACGCCGTTTCTTGGTTTGGAAGGGGATCGGCACATCCGATTGGATCGTTTCCGTGTAATAGACCATGCACTTGTAATGGCAATGGTGCAGCTGAGCCGGGCCGATGAGCGGGAAGAAACGCGGCGGATCGATTTCATCGACGAGCCGTTCCACCGACACATCAACATCGTCGCGGAATTCCTCATAAATATAAGGAATACCGCGGACCACGGCGGGCATGGCACGCAGAATCGTCGCCTTGTCCGGCGGATCTTCACACAACGGCCGATAACCGGCCGGAATGGGTTGCAGGATCACAGTATTGCTGTCGGCGGGATTGAGCATGCGGGCTTCGATTTGATCGGGCAACCAGGGTGGCACCGGGATGGGTGTGGCGATGCCCATGGCAAAGGGATTGCAGCCGCTCAGTCCCAGCACAACCAGTGCGCTGATGAACAAGAGCCTTCTACGTAATGTGTTCATCGCCCGACTCCCCCCGTGCGAGACGACCCCCGGCCGCGGAACGCACCGCTTCCATCTGGGAGAAATATCGGTAGTCAAATGCATGGACATTAGCGAATTAAGCGATTTTGACGGTTGCTCGGGCAAAGTTCCAGGAACACCGCATAGTTGTAGGACGGCCAGGGAAAGCCGTCCTACAAAAGAAAAGCTGGCTGCCGCAGTACGTGGGCTCTCTGGCAAAAGTTCCCAAATTCCTTCCTTTTTTCGCTTGACACCCCAATCTCGCGGGTTTACTTTACACGTTGGCATTAGCCTAATCTCTGGAAAGCCGCGTTCTAGCGCGCGCAAACTGAAGCGGCATTCATGTCTTTTCCCGGTTGTTATTTTGACACGTCATCCCGGAAAAGCACGCTTGGCCTGGTACCTGACTGGCGGAGAGATTGGCGCTGGTGGCCATGACTGTCTCTTTTCTTCCATGTTGTTTCTCTTTTCGTGAAGGAGTGACTATGTCTCGAAGGAATGCAGAATCGCGCACTGGGTTTACGCTGATTGAGTTGCTCGTGGTGATCTTCATTATTGCGATTCTCGTTGGATTGTTGCTGCCCGCGGTGCAAAAAGTGCGCGAAGCCGCGGCCCGGACTGCGAATGCGAGCAACCTGCGGCAATTGGCGACGGCCGTGAACATGTCGCACGATCAAAACAAGACGATCCCGCCGTATTCCGGCACATATGGCGGCAAGGTAGCAACGGCGGCGATGGCGGGCCCTAATGCGCTCACTTTCCACTACCACCTTCTGCCGTTTATCGAAAACACCGCCCTTTGGAACCAGGCGTATCAAGCGCCTGCACAATCTGTTAATGCCACAGTTACACCCTTCTTGTCGTCCAACGACCCCACTCAAACCAACGGCGGGGCCGGTGGCGCCAATTACGCCGTGAACATGCGCTTGTTTTACAACGGCGGCGGTTTGGGCCAATTGGGTCTGGTCGGAACCCCCAATGTCATCAAGCTCAAATGGGGCCAGGTCCAGGACGGCACGTCCAACACGCTCCTGTTCGCCACCAAGTTCATGAATTGCGGCACGGCTGGCGGATCGTGGTGGATGAGCGACAACACCACGCAGAAGAGCGCCTATTTTGGGGAAAACACCAAACTGCCTCCTCAATTTGGCGTTACCCAGGCGTTGTGCAGTCCCTCGCCCGCCAACGCGCAGGCATTTAACCCACAATCTTTGCAAATTGTCTTTTGTGATGCCAGCGTGCATACTTGCTCCGCGGGTGTGCCGCAAGCGGTATGGGAAGCTTTGCTGACGTATGGCGTTGGTGACATTGTGCCTCAAGACGCGATTGATTAAGTCGCGGATACTGTGTCACACAGCACTGTAAATGAAACCAGCCCCCGGCGACATTGCTTCGCCGGGGGCTGAATTGTTTTGCAATGGTTAAACGCAGTTCGTTAAGGAAAAATGAACCACGTCGAATAGGTTTGCTCTCGAGCCGCAGTCACACGGCTTAAGCGCACCCGCAGCTGTTCAGCGTTCAAGTCCGCATCATGTCCTTCCAATCTGCATTTCAGCTGCACTTTATCCAAAATCACAATGTCTTCCTGCCAGGAGATGGTCAATTTCTCACAGCAGCCCTCGATGCTGTCGGTCGCCAGTTTCACTTTGCCGCAGGCGTGAATGGCCCCGCTGGGCGTCTCCATGTCGAGCTTGTCGCAGCTGACGGTGAACTTCACGTCCTTGCCGTTTTGAGCCGTCAGTTGAGTGCGGCCATTGATGATTTCAACGCTCAAGTTCCAGGGGCAATTCGTAAGCGGTTTTGGCTCGGTTTTGACTGCCGCTCGATTTTGTGGAGGCGCTGTCGGGCCCTCTGGTGGAAGCACAAAGCCACTGGCTGGCAACGGCGGCGCGGCCATCTTATCCCCAACGCCCCCCACTTGCGGAGGCACAAAACCGGTTGGCGGCGGGGTTGGCGGGGTTGATTCAGGCAGCGGTGGTATGGCAGTGGTGGGCTTTCCAGGCTCCTGAGCCGAAACAGGCAAAATCCCCTGGCTGGGTGGGTCGGGTTGTTTGGAAACAACAGGCAATGTCACGCCACTGGGCAATGGCGCGGCATTTTTCAAGTTCTCAGGCAATGTTGCAGGCGCCTGCGATGGCAAGGGAATCGGCGGAGTCGTGGTTGATTGCTTTTCCGAGGTGCGTTTGTTTTCACCTTGCGGGGGCGGCGTCAATTGGTGCGGCCCAGCCAAAGGTGGTTCGCTCTCCTTGGCACTCGTGGTTTGAGCGCACAACTCTGCCGAAGTGCCGGTCAAAAACGCTTGGTAGCCGATCGCAATGCCGACATGGGCCA
>DASRAT010000795.1:0-9846 GCA_035638015.1 Gemmataceae bacterium
TCCTCATGGCTGAGTCCTTCCTTGTCACGCAGCCTGCGGTAAAAGGCGGCGATGTCCTTGCGTTCCGCATCCGACAGCGGTCGCCGAAAAGCCCGTTCGGCGAATGCTTGTATCGCCTCGACGTGCTTGGGCTCCGCCGCCAGCCGTGCCTTCTCCAGGACGCGGATTTGGGCCGACATGAGTTCGAAGTAATCCTTCACAGCCTTCTGCACGGTTTGGTTGGCGCCGTTTTTGGTTGCCTTGGCAAGGAAGACATCGTTCAGTTTTTTGATCTTGTTTTCGGAGGTCACTTCCTTGTCTTCGCTGCGGGCGAAATCAAACTCGGAGCCGCGCATGAAGCTGGAATCGGTCCGCTCGAACCAGATGAAACTCGTGTATTGCCGAATGGGAGCACCGGTGATGACATCGAACTCCAGCCACAGGCGGTCCAGCAACTGCTGGTCGTCCTTGCTCAATATCAAGTCATAAAGCGGCTCATCGTCGCGGAAATAGCCGGTCTGGCTGTGCAGGCCGGCGTTAAGCAATCGGCCCGTCAGCTTTTTCTCGCCCTTGGGATCGAGGTAAACGCGAGCACGCTCGGAAATGTAAAAGGCATCCGGAAAAGTCGCGCAGAAGGTCGTGAAGGCCGCCTCGTATTTTTTGACGGCTTCCGCGTTAGTGGGCGCGGTCAGCGCAGCCTTGGCGGCGTTGTTGTTGGCCGGCGCGAATTTTTCAAATTGCATTTTGAGGGCGCCGCCCGCATAGCGCATGCGATTGGCCGCCATGGTGCGGTTTTTCCACATGACCAACGGCTGCGAGCCATTGTGCATCGATTTGGAACTGAGGTTTTTGACTTCCGGCACCAGTTTCTCGCGGACCTTGACCACGACCTCGCGCATCTTCTCGCAACCGGCACGAGCGGCGTTGGGTTTGCCTTCTGGCGCCGGCAGATCCTTCCACATCGCCTGCAATGCCGCGATGGGGCCAACCTCTTCCTTTGGTCCGGTCAACAGACCGAAAATGGTTGTCACATATTTGGCGCTGACGCCGTCTTTGGCCGCAATGTCTGCCAGCGTTGCATTCGGTTGGCCCAGATCCTTGCGATGATGATAGCGCCACGCTGCCTGGAAATAGTCGGCGTAATCGGTACGTTGCTTTTTGTAAAAGTCAATGATTTGCCGCACGCCAAACTTATCTCGGTCGGTGTCGGCAACTACCGAGTAATCGGCGAACACCAGGCGGTCTGGCATCAACAGGATATGTTCGGACACTTTGCGGGCGGCTTCCACATACTTGGTCACCAGAGCGGGCGACATCATCAGCGATTCACCGGAGTTATCGAAACCCGCCTCATTGGTCGGGTCGACGGGAAACTCCTTGCCCGGCCGGATGTCCACACCCGTCAAATCGCGAATCGTGTAGTCATACTCGGCATTGCTCAGCCGCCGGGCCATGATTTGCCCGGGGTCGCCCGCATTGCGCTTGGCCTCGAACTTGCGCAGATCGCGAATCCAGGTCACCACTTGTTGCCGCACTTCCGGGGTGGGATGCACTTTGGCCTTCTTGGGCGGCATTGTCTCCGTCTCGAGTTGCCGCAGCACCGCTTCCCAGCGTTTCAAATCCTTGGCGACCGCGTCCACGCTCGTGTACTGGCTCAGATCGAGATCGCCCTTCGGCGCCTTGCCGCTGTGGCACTCGGCGCAGTGATTGTCGAGAAATGGCCGAACGGTGCTTGCAAACCCATTTGCAAATTGCTGGTCTTTTGGCGGCACGGGCGTTTGAGCGTTGACATCCGTTTGGCCGTGCGCGAGCACCAAGTAGCCAATCAGCGCCAGGCCGAGGAGCGGACACAACACGCACACCAAAACGCGGGATCGCAACATTGCTTTCACCTGAAAAAGACCGGCGGGAACAGGGTACCACTCTCCCAGAGTAATGCCCATTGGAACCACGGCGGGACCCATTACGGCATGGACTCTATGGTTTGAGGCTATTTCTTAAAGTTGAAACAATCAAGACAAAAATGAAGTGAGCCGGGGATTAACCCGGCTCGCGCAATTCGCTGCCCATTTTCGATCAACTCCCGACCGCCTCGGCGTGTAGCTCCTCGGCGACCTCTTCGGAGTTCTTCGTCAGGTGAACCTGTTGATCCACCCGAGCAACCCAGTCCAGCGGAACGTAATGGTGCTGTCCATCCTTGCTATCCTTCTTGGTCAGCTTGATCGCATTGCCCTGGACGCGATCGACGACGCCGACGCGCTTGCCGCACGAGGCGATGACGTCCATGTGTTCGCGAATGTCTGCGGTCCCCGCGGCCCCACAGCATCCCGCACCGGCTTTAATGGCCTCGCCGGCCTTGCCCATATTGGATTCGCCCATGATCGTCTCCTTATTACAAAGTTGATTGGCCTCAAAGTGCCGCTGCCTCTGCGGCGTGGGCCACGTCAAAATCGGCACGGTTTTCCGGGGTAATGTCGATTTGGAAGCCATTGCGAAACTGGACCCGGCAATACCATGGGTTGGGCGCTGCCGCGCCTTGATTGGAGAGCGCACCCGTGCTAAGCAGGATGACGCCCTCCATTCCGGTGGCAAGCACCTGCTTAGCCGGCCGAAGGCGCTTCGGTGCGGCAACGTAGCGGACGTAATCGCCCACGTTGAATGGCGCGGGCTTTGTGTCTTGATTCATTGGTCACTCCTGGTCAAGCATCCAACGAAAGCAAACCTCGCAGGCAATCTGTCGCGGGTTCGCACGCCCTAACACACGACATGGCTACAATCCACGGCGGCTCCAATAATAGCCACCACCCCCGCCGAAAATAGCGAGAAGCACAACAATCAAAATGATGAGTTCGAGAGTGCTCATGACATTTTCTCCCTTGCGTGAAAAGCCTGCCGCCATCGGCTGTGAAGAAGCAACAATGTGTTGGGAGCAATAAGCGTGCCGTCCGACACTAATTGCGCGACAGGCCTGGTATCTTTCACCGGCTGTGCATGCGCTCGTAAGTGATGGATTGAGAAGTGCCACCACAGCTTATCCGATCAACCCTGCAAGCATATCATGAGAGCAGTTTTTACTATTGTGCCGCCCAAGACTGATGGGAGCAAATTCATGACCACCCGTGCCTATCACCAGTTTCTGCTGACCCTCGCCCTGGCACTGACGCTGATTTCATCCACCCCCGCTCAGGACGCCAAGCAACCCGCAAAGCCTGCGCTGTACCTCATCGGCGACTCCATCATGAAAACCGGCACGGGCAACGGCGAAAAAGGCCCGTGGGGCTGGGGCTCGGAGATCATTCCCCTCTTCGATCCCGCCAAGATCACCGTCCACAATGAAGGCCGTGGCGGCCGCAGCAGTCGGGGCTTCATCGAAGAGGGCGTCTGGCCCAAGATCGCGGCCCAATTGAAACCCGGCGATTTCGTGATCGTGATGTTCGGCCACAACGACGCCGCCAACTCCGCCAACTATCCCGACCGCATCTCCCTCAAAGGAAGCGGCGACGAGACCAAGGAAATCGTCTCGCCCAAAACCGGTCAGAAAATCACGATCCACACCTACGGCTGGTACTTGCAGCAATACGTCAAGGACGCCAAGGCCAAAGGCGCGACCACGATCCTCTGCTCCCCCGTGCCGCGCAACACCTGGGTGGACGGCAAAATCAAACGCGGCTTCGACGGCTACGCCCAATGGGCTGCCGACGCCGCCAAGGCTAGCGGTGCGTTATTCATCGATTTGAACACGCTTGTCAGCGATCGCTACGACAAGCTGGGCCAGAAGAAAGTTGCCCCCTACTTTGCGGATAACCAACACACGACCAAGGCTGGCGCACTGGTCAATGCTGAAACTGTGGTTGAGGGTTTGAGGAAGCTCAAGGGTTGCCCGCTGAGCGCGGCTTTGAAAGGGGCGACACCATAGCAATAGCAGCAGGCACATACTAACAGCTTGTGCTACACCCAAGACAGGATCGGAATCCTGTCCCACCGCGATGACGCCCGCCGCCTCGCCGCATACAACCAATTCCAGCCGATTCGCTACCGGCTCCTATCCCACAACAGGAGACTCTCCATGCACAAGTTCACCGCGTTCGCGGCCCTGGCCGTGCTGCTCAGCGTCGCCATGCTGACCACCGCCCAGGACCAGCCACCCCAGAAAAAGATCGACCCCAAGACGCTCCCCAAAAGCGACGCCAAGGGCAACCCCATCCGCTACGCCAACAAAACCGGGCACATCTCCAACTACGATGAATCCAAGGTCAAGCCCTACAAGCTGCCCGAATTGCTCAAAATGGCCAACGGCGAGCTGGTCCAGGACGCCAAGATGTGGTTCGAAAAACGCCGGCCGGAAATCCTCAAGCTTTTCCAGACCGAAATCTTCGGCCGCATCCCCGCCAACGCCCCCAGTGTCAAGTGGCAAGTCGCCTCCACCGACGACAACGCTGCCGGCGGCACCGCCATCATGAAAAAAGTCGTCGGCACCATGAGCGAAAAGGCCGGCGCCCCCAAGATCAACTTAACCCTTTACATCCCCGCCAAAGCCAAAGGCCCCGTGCCCGCCATCATCATCATCGGCGGTGGCGGCGGCGGCAAAGGCGGAGCGCCGGGCAAAGCCGGCGCCCTCACCGGCACTCCGGGCCAAATCATCGCCAAGGGCTTCGCCTACGCCGGCTTCAGCCACACCGAGGTTCAGCCCGACCAAAACAACACCTACAACAAAGGCGTGATTGGTCTCTGCCTGAAACCCGGCCAAACCAAACCCGACCCCGACGAATGGGGCTCGATCAGCGCCTGGGCCTGGGCCACCAGCCGCGTCATCGACTATCTCGAAACCGACAAGCTCATCGATGCCAAGTGCATCGGCATCCAGGGCACCTCCCGCCTGGGCCGCACCGCCCTCTGGGAAGCCGCCCAGGACGAACGCGTGACGACCGCCTTCCCGGCGGTCTGTGGCGAAGCCGCCGCCGCCATCGCCCGCCGCGATTGGGGCGAAACCGTGGACGACATGGCTCAGAACTATCCCTGGCAACTCGGCGGCAACTACCAAAAATGGGTTGGCCGCTGGGACGACATGCCGGTGGACGCCCACATGTTGATCGCCCTGGTCGCCCCGCGCGGCCTGTTCGTCAACGGCGGCACCACCGATCAATGGATGGATCCTGTCGGCATGTTCCAGGGCCTGGTCCACGCCGGCCCCGCTTACAAGCTGGTCGGCGCCAAGGACCTCGGCACCAAGGATTTGCCGCCCATCGACAAGATCGTCATGGACGGCAATCTCGCCTGGAGCTACCACACCGGAGGCCACATGGCCACCGGACCGGAATGGACGGCGTTTCTGGAATTTTCGGATAGGCACTTCAAAGAATTGAAAGCGAAAAAGAAATAGGGCGTATTCTAGGACGCAGATTAGTTGCCCGCGGTCTTGAATAAACCTCGGAGCACGGCTAAACCGGCTCCGAGGTTTCAAGTTACAACACATTCACAATTCGCTCGGTCAATCCCTTGTCACCAAGCACAACGCTAAGCTTGGCCGATGCTGCCACCTTTTCCAGGACCTCCAGCTCGCGCAGGCGCATGAGCGTTGGGTTGTCCTGAAGCAGCTTGGCGGTGTTGGCCTGGCTGCGCATGGCGGCCGTTTCCTCGCGACGGACGATCAAGTTGGCCTCGGCGGCCTTCTTGGCTTCGGTCACCTTGTTAAGCAGATCCTTCATCTCGCCCGGCAAGATGATGTCGCGGATGCCGACCGATACGACTTCCAGACCGATTGCCGGCACACGGCGGCGAATGTTTTGCTCCAGTTCCTGGACCACGCCGTCCTTGTCGGCCAGGAACGCGTCAAGTTCACGAGCGCCGACCAGAGCACGCAGCACGAGCTGAGTCTCGCGATACAGCGCCTGGCGGGCATCGTCGCTGACGCTTAGCGTCTGCGCGGCGTCCACGACGCGGTAGGTCACCAGCGCGTTGAGGCGAAGCGTGACCTTATCGGCCGTCATGATCTCCTGGCCGGCCACGTCGAGGATCTGCGTGCGGGTGTCCACCGACACGACACGGACCTCAGCGATATTCTTCCAGAAGACATAGCGGCCCGGCGGCAGCGTTTCGACAATGCTGCCGTCGCGGAACCAGACGCCCGTATGGCTGGCCGGAACCGTGATGCTTTCGAGCACCTGGCCGGCCATCTCCGACTTGACGATGACCGGCAAGTCCGGATGCACAAAGCGCACGCTGCGGGCATCCACAATTTCAACCTTCACATCGCGGAACGTGGTCCAGTAAGCGTACAGGCCCGGCGGCAACACATGGCTAAAACGGCCGTCGATCCAGACCAGGGCACGCTGATAGTCCTTGAGATCGAGCACAATGGCGCGGTTGGCCAGAGCGCCCGACTTGACGATGACATCGAGCTTGGCGTGGACCAGCCACGGCGCACGCTGCGAAACGGTCTCGACCTTGACGCGGCCGAGCGGATCGAAGAACCAATAACGGCCTTCTTCGAGCAGACCGCGGAATTCGCCGTCGCGGAAGTAGAGGCCGATTTCGTGCTGGTGAATGGTGACGAGCTTAACAATCATGATGCACCTCGTGGGAGCTTTCAGCTATCAGCCGTCAGCAATCAGCCATGCCAGGGGTTGAGGCATTTTCTGGCAGATAGCTGAAAGCTGAGAGCTGGCAGCTAAAAAACGCCGTTGGAAGGCAGGTACAACCGGCGATCCCATGAGCCTCGGCGGAGTGCTGCTTGAGCTGGCGCGGCCACTCGCAAGCATGGCCATCGGCAATGCGAATTCCGCGGCGGGGCGGACGCCGCGCGGCATCGCAAGCGGAATGGTTGGCTTTGCAGGACTGCTCCAGCGGTATCCACGCACTACAGGGCCGGAGCCGATGTTGCCAAGGCGGCAAACCGTCCCGGCAGATCGTCTCGGTCGCCCGCCTTCCGCGGGCTTGTGGCAACGCTTTGCAGGCGTCGTGGTGAACAAGCTTTCGCTTGCTCGGAGGCGCGGGAGTCGAACCCGCAACGTCCAGATTGATAGTCTGGTGCTCTACCCGTTGAGCTAGCCAAAATGAAACCGCCGTTGTCAGAACCCGTGCACGGAACGCACCTGGCCAACCGTTTTCAGCGGGGCCAAGCGCGCCGCCGGCCAGGCGGCTTCATTGCTTGACGCGGCGTGAGCCGCGTCTGGAGATTAAGGAGGCTGAAGCATGACGGGAGGTTCGCTGGATTTGGGACACGCGCCTTGTGTACGGGATTGCATTGGTTACAATGGGCGCTGAAAGGTTGGGCATGCCATGATTGTTGTTACCTTCCCGGACAAGGAAACTCAAAAAAAGGCTGTTGGTTTCCTGCTGGGGCGTTTCTCCGGCACCGTCCTGAAAACGGGAGAACACATTCTTCCAGAAGCCGCGCTGGCCGCGCTGGCCGATCGCAATTTTGAGTTCACCGTGAAAGGCAAAGCGACCTATGAGCAGCAAACTGCGGCGCTACGAGGTGCTGCTACCGGTAAGGTTTAATGACGGCACCGACGTTCCCGAGGAGTGGCTCGGTGAGGCCTTCAACGAGATTGTCGACCAATTTGGCGCGGCGGAGTTCGAAACGCATGCGGTAGAGGGACAGTGGCGTCATGAAGGTTCGTTGTATCGTGACGAGCTTTCGCGCGTGATCGTTGACATTCCAGACACGGCAAAAAATCGGAAGTGGATGAAGGCCTTCAAGGAGCGTTGGCGAGACCGGTTGGGTCAGTTTCAGCTCTGGATGGTGAGCTACATCATCGACGTAGAATGACCGTTCCAATGTCGCCGGTTCAGCTTGCGGCGATACGGATCTGCTGCAATCGGAGATTAATGGTTCGCAATGCCCACGCAAAAGCCGAGCATATATGGGCCTGAATTGCACACGCGCGTTTGCACTGCAATTCCCGCCTTGGACACACTGCTGGACCATGCAAAGCTCTCAGATCCACACCATGTCATGCAGACCTTATTTCGCCATGCGACAACTGCGATCAATGCCAGAGATGTGCCGGAAGTAATTCGCTGTTTTCGCCTTACGAAACAACTCATCGAACTCGAAAGTCAATGCGACATCTTCGTTGTGAACGCAATTTGGACATCGTTCCTTAATCGCTTTCAAACCAACGACCCTTTGGCTCTTAACATCTTCCGGGACATGGACCCTCAGGTTCGAGCAATGCTTTATTCCCCGTTTACCTTCCCACATTACTGGCTTCGGGAAACAAAAATCTCACTCCCCGGCGCTGACCGCTGGCAGGCATGGGTAACGGTGAATCGGGAAGTTGAAGCGGAAACACGCCTGATACAACAATCATCAAGCTATAATCATTATGCCGTTGTCCGACTCCGTCTTGAATCCACACTTGACAATCGCGCGGTGCGCTTCCGCAACTGTATGGATGAAACTTATGACGCACCATTATCGTATGTGGAAGCAGTGATTGAAGGGGTAACGAACGCATTGACGGAACGGTGCATGGCGGAGCGGGGGTTATCGTATCTCCGAATCGATCTATTGAACCTTCGTCATCATCCAGTCGACTCACACTGGTCTGATTTTGTGTCTGTAGGCAAACAAACGGTAGAAAGTGGAATCACCGAAGTGGGACTCGCTGAGATTTAACGAAATGTGCGTGCATGATACCCGGCGCCGGGTAACATGCACACGGCCTCGCTCACATCCCTTGAATCCGTCCACGTCCCACTCCTCGGATAACCTCTAAAATCTGCAATTCCCAAGTTTTTGCCGCCGACCCATGGCGTGATGTGTTCCGTAGCGTGCGTAGCCCAGATTTATACGCTATGCTTTTGGCATAGGCGTCTTTGACGAATTCACTTGCATTGTCCCCAGCGGCGAGCCGTTTTTCCATCAAGGAGACAAGCCGTGGCCGACGAGTGGTTTAATGCCAACAATGGGCAATCGATGAGACCGGTCTCCAACGAGCTACCGCGGGTACCGCTTGGCTTTGATGATGAAGTCCCGCGCGGACGCCTGCCGGTTCACGTGAGCCAACCGTCTGGCCTCAGCTCGGGCGCCAAGCTGGCGATTTTTTATGGTATCGCTTTTGTCTTATTTATGATCGCCGTGGTAGGCATCACCATCATTGCCTCTACTACCAGTTCGCAGGTGCTGAGCAATCAGGCAAATTTCGGGCAACAGCTAAAGGGGATAAAAACTGGGAATGACGGCCAGCGCGGCGGCGCGCCGGGAGCGCGATCCTACACCGTGACACTCAATGCACAGGACGACCAGCACGTCCAGGCCATCACTTTCCAGGAAGGTGAGATGGTAAACATCACCGTGACAACCACCCACTGGGCTGGCCTGCGGCCTGACGTCGATTTGCTGGTTGACGGCCCCAATGGCGAAGCGATTGTCGAGGACGAGGGGGACAGCAAGGACTGTTCGGTGTCTTTTATCGCTCCGCAGACCGGCAGCTACCGGGTGATCGTTCGTTTATTCGCCGGCAGCCGCATTACGGCCACCGTCCGCTATTGATCCAAACGCACAATCAGTGCAGCGTGACGTGCATGCCACCCGGCTTGGCGGCATGCTTTCGCGGCCGTTAGCGTCGGGCAAGCACGTTCAGAAAGCAAGCGCATCCCGGGCTCGCCGCCCACAATCGATGGGCCTGCCGAAGCGCCCGCTACAATGATCCCCTTGGACAAATGCGCGAGCATAGTGACTTAGGAATTCATGCCGCGCCCGCTTGCGCACGCCCTTCGACATTGCTGCTGCGGCAACAATTCCCATTCCACCAGGGCCTGCAACCCCACCGCAGCAGCCGTCACCAGCATGCCAGCCACGTGCCCCCGCCTCGCCGCGGTCAGGCGCGGACTTAGCGCCAACGAAGTGACGCCGGACTC
>DASRAT010000796.1:0-7309 GCA_035638015.1 Gemmataceae bacterium
GACGTGGTCAAGCTGAAAGACGGCACGGCGTTGATCGGCGGCATCCGCAAGGAATCCGAGACGGAGCTGGAAATCCTGCTGCGCGCTGACAATCAGAAGCGTGTGGTCAAGGCCGAGGAGATCGACGAGATCCTGCGCAAAGGCCGGCCAATGTTGATCGGCACCGTGGACGTGGACAAATCGGAAAAGCTCAGCGGCATGCTGAAACGGCATGGCATCAAGCACGAGTTGCTCAACGCCAAACCAGAATTTGCCCACAAGGAGGCGGAAATCGTCGCCCAGGCGGGCCGGATTGGCGCCGTCACCATTGCCACCAACATGGCCGGCCGCGGCACTGACATCATTCTCGGCGGCAATCCCGAGACGTTGGCCTGGGCGAAGCTCAAGGACAAATATCCCACACGGTTGGACGTGCCCGAGTCGGAATGGAAGGCACTGGTCGACAAGATCGAGTCCGACGAGAAGATGAAGGAGATGGGCCGTGTTGTTGCCGAGATGGGCGGTTTGCACATCATCGGCACCGAACGCCATGAGGCTCGCCGCATCGATAATCAGCTGCGCGGCCGCGCCGGCCGGCAGGGCGATCCAGGGTCGAGCCGATTTTATCTGTCGCTCGAAGATGACCTGATGCGCATCTTCGCGGGCGATTGGGTCAAAAGCATCCTGTCACGCCTCGGCATGGAAGAGGGCCAGGCGATTGAAAGCAAGATGGTGTCGCGACGCATCGAGGCGGCCCAGAAAAAGGTTGAGGAACGCAACTTCGATATCCGCAAAAACCTGCTCGAATACGACGAGGTGATGGACTATCAGCGCAAGCGCGTTTACGGTTTCCGCCAGGAGGTTTTGGACGGCGGCAATTGCAAAATCCGCGTGCTCAAGATGCTCGAGAACCAGATTGATATTGCGCTGGATCGCTTTCTCGATCCTGATTACGGCGCCGCCACCTTTGCCGAGTTCGCGGCCAAGCGGCTGGGCGTGGAGTTCGACGCCCCAGACTTCGCTCGCTCCGAGTTCACCGACGCCGAGCGCACCGCCCGCGACAAAGCCAATCGCATGATCCAGACGCAAATCTTCGAAGCCCTGGAGGAAAACCTCGGGGAGGACGTCGATCCCTCGGAATGGAACTGGCAGGCGATGGCCAACACGATGAACACGCGCTATGGCCTGAAGCTCAACGATCACCAGTTGAAAAAGATTGGCCGCGAAAACCTGTCGCAGTTTTTCATCGCCGAGGCCGAGAAGAGCCTGGCCGCCATCGATTTGGCGCCTGGCGAGGCCTACCTCAAACCCGATTGGGGCGTGCGTTCTGCCGCTGATTGGGCGCGGTTGAAATTTGGCATTAAGCTCGATCCCGCGGAGCTGGCGACACAACAGGCGGCCGTGATCAAGGACACATTGCTGACCCAGATCAAGGCTCTTTATCGCCGCAAAGAAATCGAGTTCCCGGTGCAACTGGGCATGGCCCGCTTCATGTCGGACCGCCCGCAACCGGTGCAAGTGGGCGGGCATCGCTACGACCGCGAGGGGTTGATGCAGTGGTGCCGACAGCGTTTCCCTGGCATGACCATGTCGGAAGAAGATTTCCGCACGCAAGTCCGCTCCAAGATTCAGGAGCAGTTGCTCAAGGTCAGCGAAGCAACGTTTCCGGCCCTGGGTCACGATGACATCGATGACAAGATTGCCGAGGCCTTCACCGGCGCTGAAACCGCTGACGAGAAAGACGCCAAGGAAATGTCCGAGTGGTTCCTGCAGCAATTCAAGATTCAGCTCGATGCGGAACACTTGACTGGAATGACGCAGGAAGAAGCTCGCGAATACTTGTGGGACGCTTACGACATGCAATACCGCCCCGAGATGCGGCGCATGGAGCGGAGCCTGTTGCTCAACCAGCTCGACACGGCCTGGAAGAACCATCTCTACACGATGGATCATTTGCGTTCGACGGTCGGCCTGCGCGGTTACGCCCAGGAAGATCCGAAGATCGTTTACAAGCGCGAGGGCATGAAGGAGTTCGACGCCATGTGGGAAGGCGTCGAGGACAAGATCAGCGAATTGATCTTCCGCATGGAGGAAGAGGAAGGTTATCAGGAGACGCTGTGGTCGATCGGCGCGACGGTCAAGGAAGCGGCGCCGGTGCGAACGCAGTTTCAGCACAGCGAGCAAAGCATCGAGGGCCAACAGCAGGCGGCCATTGAAGGGATGCAAACCAGCGAAAAGAAGAAGGAGCCGATCCGCAATCGGACGGAGAAAGTGGGGCGGAACGATCCGTGTCCGTGTGGGAGCGGGCGGAAGTATAAGGTTTGCCATATGGGGAAGGTGATGAAGTGAGGCCCGGAGCCGCTTGCGGCTTAGCGACTGATGCTCAGGAGGAGTTGTGACCACACAAACCGCGCATTTGCCCTATCAAGGAACGATGGCCGGTTTCAGGCGATTTAGTGTCACCGAATACCATCGTCTCATTGAGCTTGGCATCCTGACGGAGGATGACAATCTTGAGTTGCTCGATGGTTACCTGGTACACAAAATGGCACGCAATCCGCCGCACGACGCCGCGATCCAGAAGGGCACAAAAAAGTGGCTGCGGATCTTGCCGACGGGTTGGGATCTGCGCGTGCAAAGCGCTGTGACCCTGACTGGCAGCGAACCGGAACCGGACTTTGCCATCGTTCGCGGTGACGAGCAAGCGTACATCGTTCGACATCCGACGGCGGCGGACATTGGCCTTCTCATCGAAGTTTCCGATTCGACTCTTCTCGGAGACCGGGATGACAAGGGCCGCATTTACGCCCACGCCGGCGTTGCTTGTTACTGGATCGTGAATCTCCCGGATCGTCGCATTGAGGTGTACACGATGCCTTCCGGTGCGGTCGCTGATCCTAAATATGGGCAGAGGGTTGATTATCGGGATAGCGATAGTATTGCCTTGGTGCTTGGGGGAAGCACGCCGATCCAGGTGGCGGTCCGGGATTTGTTGCCGTGAACCGAGGTGTCGTTCGCGTGTTGGCATTCGCCACAGCTGTATAAAATGATCTTGTTTTGGGAGACTCATCAAATGATCCTGAACACCGAACAAGTGCTACATGCTGCGTTGGCCTTGCCCAATGAAGATCGTTTGAACTTGGCCGAAGCATTATGGGAATCAGTCCCACCGACGGATCGCCCGGGCCTGCTTCCTGAATGGCATGACGTTCTTCGGCAACGTTCCGCGGAAATTGCTTCGGGCGCGGTGATTCCCATACCCTGGGAAGAAGTCGAACGACGACTTGATGCTGGGGAAAAGGCCGGTGGCTAAGCCTGAATATCACTCGCGGGCCGCGACCGAATACGAAGACGCATACCTGCGATACCGTGCTCGCAGCATACGCGTGGCAGCTGATTTTCGGAGAGAGATGCGTCGCGTGTTGACCGCGATTGCCAAAACCCCCGAGAGCTTTCCAGCGCTCGATGATGATTACCGTTACGCCTTGTTGCGACGATTTCCGTTTATGATTGTGTTTCAAATTCAACCGGAGAGGGTGTTTGTCGTAGCCGTCGCTCACACCAGCAGAAAGCCCGATTATTGGAGAAATCGGCATTGAGCAAGTGCTAAGCCCCCATGCTTAGGGAAAGGACTCCCATGCCCTACCTCTTGAATCTCCTGTATTGTTCGGTCCTGATATTTCTGTCCCCCTGGTTGCTCTACAAAGCCCTGACCACGGGCAAATATCGCCGTGGCTTATGGCACAAGCTGACCGGCCGCGCTTTTCGCCGCAAGGGCAACGCTCCGTGCATTTGGTTTCACGGCGTCAGCGTCGGCGAAATCCATTTGCTGCAGCACGTCGTCGCCGCCTTTCGGCGGCGGCATCTCAACTGGCACTGCGTCATCTCGACCACCACCGACACCGGCTTTGCCGAGGCTGAAAAACGCTTTCCCGGCTGTCCCGTTTTTTGGTGGCCGTTTGATTTCACCTGGGCGGTCAAGCGGGCGCTGCGGCGTGTGCGGCCTGATGTGATTGTGTTGGCCGAAGGCGAGCTGTGGCCGAATTTTCTGACCTGTGCCAAACGGCAGGCGATGCGTGTCGCGGTGGTCAACGGCCGCATGAGTCCGCGCAGCCTGGCGCGCTACCAAAAGCTCAGCGGACTGGCCCGGCGCGTTTGGGGCAAACTCGACCTTGTGGCCGCGCAGACAGCGGATTACGCGCGCAATTTCGAGGCGCTTGGGGCTCGCACTGTTCATGTCACCGGGTCCGTGAAATACGATGGCGCCAACGGCGACCGCAATAATCCGCGGACGCGCCAATTTCGGGAGTTGTTTGGCGTGCAATCCAATGACCTGATTTTGGTGGCGGGAAGCACGCAAGATCCCGAAGAGCGGATTGTCCTCGACATTTACCGCCGAGCAGCGGCGGTGCATCCCAACTTGCGCCTTTTCCTGGTGCCAAGGCAGCAAGATCGCTTCGAGCCGGTTGCTGGTTTGTTGCAACGCAGCGGCTTGCCGTTTGTGCGGCGTAGCACAATCAGTGGTCCAAGGACCGATTCCCGGGGCATTGTGTTGGTTGACACCATAGGCGAGCTTGGAGCGCTGTGGGGTTTGGCGGACGTGGCTTTCGTCGGCGGCAGTCTGGACGGCCAACGCGGCGGCCAAAACATGATTGAGCCGGCGGCCTATGGGGCGGCTGTAGTGTTTGGGCCACATGTCTGGAACTTCAAGGAGATTGCGGGGCGGCTCTTGGAAAATGGCGCGGCAGTGCAAGTAAAGAATGCAGAGGAATTGGAAAAGGAGATCGAGCGGCTTTTGGCCGACGCCAAGGCGCGGGACGAGATGGGGGCGGCGGGACGGGATTTGGTACATTCGCAGCAGGGGGCGACGGAGCGAACTTTAGTGCTGCTTGATGAACTGATTGCTCCCTCGAGCGGCAAAGCCAAGGCGGCGTAGTTCCCTCCAGCTGCCGGCACCGGTATGATGAAAGCAACACCATTGTGGTCGGACTGATACGCGCTCGCGCAGCCAACTTTGATGCCCCAACCACTGGCTTACTTTCAGGGTCGCTTCCAGCCCGCCGTGGCGGTGGGGCTGGCCTTGCACGATGCCGGCTTTGTCATGGGCGCCACGGTCACCGATCTGTGCCGGACTGTGCGTCATCGCCTTTACCGCTGGGACGACCATCTCGCCCGCTTTCACCGCAGTTGCGAGCTTACACACATTACTCCGCCCATTGCGGATGAGGAGATTACCCGCCTCGCCCAGGAACTTGTTGCCCACAATGCTGCCCTGGTGCGGCCCACCGACGATCTCGCTTTGGTCCTTTTCGCGACGCCAGGGCCGATTGGTTTCTACGCCGGTTTGGAGGGTGGCGTCGGCGATGCACCGCCCACGTTAGGCATGCATACCTTTCCGTTGCCGTTTGCACGGTATCGCCGGCTATTCAGCGAAGGCGCTCATTTGGCCGTTCCCCATATTAAACAAATCCCCGCGAATTGCGTTGATCCGCGCATCAAGCAGCGCAGCCGCTTACACTGGTGGCATGCCGACCGTGAGATTCATGCCGCCTTTCCAGGTGCTGCGGCCGTGTTGCTCAATGAACACAATCACCTGACCGAAACCGCGTCCGCCAATTTGTTGATCGTGAAAAACGGCGTCGTGCAATCGCCGCCACGCGAAATGATCCTTGGCGGCATTAGCTTGTTGACCGTTGAGGAGCTATGCCGCGAACTGGGCGTTGCCTTTGTCGAGCGGCCGTTGATGATGGAGGACGCTCAAGAGGCCGACGAGATGATGTTGTCTTGCACGTCGTACTGCCTTTGCGGCGTCAGCAAGTTTAACGGTGCGACGGTGCCTTGGCCGGGCGCGGTTTTTCAGCGATTGTTGAGCGCCTGGGGCGAACGAATAGGCTTGGATATTCGAGCACAGGTCGAGTCTTGTGATTCGAGCTAAGCCGGATGCGGCTCAGGCGAAGGAAGACTGAATTAATCCGGCTCCCCCGCCGGCTGCCGCGCCCGCCCCTTGGCGTCATAAAACGCCTCATGCAGCAAAAACACTTCCTGCACATCCAGCCCCAGCTGAGAAAGCTGCCGCTGCAATTGGGCATACGCGTGAGCCGCGAGTTTGCGGCCGAGCAGGCCGCGCAGATGTTCGGGGCAAAGGTCCATTTCGACGGCTTGAGCCGATTCCAGCGGAAAAGTCTGAAGGGTCACGCTGCCCAAACAGCGGCAGGCAGTGCAAGGGCGGCGCTCAGTCTTCTCGACGAGCGGTTCGCCATAGCCCTGGACAATGGCTTCCTCGCAAGCCGGGCAATACGGTTTGCCTGCTATGCGGTCCCAGCCGAGCGCCGTTTCTCCGCAGCGGCAACACGGTTTCCACAAGGCAACGCTGCCCGCTCGGGCCATCCGCATGCTGTCCATGATTTGCATACCCGCGAAAGAAGGGAGCCGGCTCCACCCCGAAAGGCGTCATCCTGGTAATGTGGCTTCTCGGGTTCTATCGGCCTGGCGAGAGGAAAAGTTGAAGAAAAATGGCTTGAACCGGCATTCCTTACCCAGCTTGCCAATTGGACTTGCCGTTTGCCGCAGCGTGCGCGGCCCTTATAATCCCCATTTGCCTCGATAACCGAGCCTTCTATGGCACGGCCCCAGGAGCCAACCCATGCAATTCGACGGCGACAAAGAGTTCCCGCTCTCCCCCAAGGAAGTCTTCGCCAAGCTGAGCGACGCTCGCTTCCTGGTCGAGTGCATCCCCGGCCGCGAGGCGCTGAAAAGCGCCGACGAGCGGACCGCTGTCTGCACCCAGCGCCCCGGCTTCGCGTTCGTCCGCGGCACCATGGAAGTCACCATCAAGATTTTGGAAACGACGCCTGAAACGTCGATCAAGTATTCGCTTACGAGCAAAGGCATCGGCAGCAGCAGTGAAGTTGAAACGGTGATGACGCTGACGCCCAAGGATGCCGGCACTCACGTCCGCTGGAAGGCGGAAGTAAAGAGCATGGGTGGTTTGCTGAAAGCAGTGCCCAGCGGGTTGATTCGCGGGGCGGCGCAGAAGGTGATTGCGGATGTGTGGCTGGAGGTGGACAAGCGGTTGAAGTAAGTCCTGCCGCTTGCGGCCTAGCGCGATTTGCTAAGCCGCAAGCGGCTTAAATCGTCGTCGCCGAAAATCCCCCATCCACCGCGATATTCTGCCCCGTCACAAAGGACGACGCCCGCTCCGACGCCAGCCACACCACCACTCCCGCTAACTCGCGTGCTTCCCCAAACCGCGCCATCGGCGTGTGGCCGATGATCTGCTGGCCGCGCTCCGTGTAGCCGCCGCCGTCCTTGAACAACAACGCTCGATTTT
>DASRAT010000797.1:0-6414 GCA_035638015.1 Gemmataceae bacterium
GCCCGGCACCACGCTGCCGTCATAATGCCGGACCGACTGACGGGTCCAGCGCATGCCCTTGGGCGGTTGGCCCGGAAAATTCACATTAACCAGTGTCATTGTCGCATCAGGCAGAAGCAGTTCGAGCACTTTTTTCATCCAAGGTTGAAGCGCTTCGAAGTTCGGTTCCCCATCGCTGGAAGGAGCGCTAAGTGCAATGCCCCGCAGGCCCAGGAGAGTGGCTTGCTTGGCCGCGGCCAAAGTGCCGGAATGCCACATGGAGTTGCCCAGATTGCTGCCGAGGTTGACCCCAGAAAGGACCACATCGACTTTTTCCCAGAGGTAGCTCCCCAGCGTGACACAATCCGCGGGTGTGCCGTTTACACGATAGGCCTCGAATTGCTTGACGGTTGTGCGTTTGCAGGTAACGGGTCGCGAGGCCGTGATAGCATGGCCGGCTGACGACATCTCCACATCCGGGGCGACGATCCGCACATCGCCAAAATGCATGGCTGCTTCCGCCAGGGCGGCAATGCCGGGGCTGTAGACTCCGTCATCGTTGGCAATCAGGATTCGCATTTTGGAATTACCTCCAATCCTGGTGGAAGGCATTGAGTCATTTGGGCCACCAACAGTTATTTGTAACGCCCGGCCGAATGAAACGTCCCCCAGCAAGTGACATGGCATGTTTATTGCTTATTTTGATCGGCAAGCCGCATGCCAATGCTCGAGAAAATGGGGATCAGCCATGAAGGTGCATTTGATTCACAATCCGAAGGCCGGGGGTGCGTCGGGTCCCGACGCGGACGAATTGGTGAAAGCGATTCGCCAGGCCGGACATGAGGTGACCTACCAATCTTCGCAAAAAGCGCACTGGCAGGAGACGTTAGACAAGCCCGCCGATCTTCTCGCCGTGGCCGGGGGTGACGGCATCGTCGGCAAGGTGGCTCGCCTTTGCCTCAATCGCGCCGTGCCGATAGCCGTTTTGCCAATGGGAACGGCCAACAACATCGCCAAGACACTGGGCCTGATGGATTTGCCATTGGAGCAGCTAATTGCGGGATGGGCTACCGGCCATCGCCAAGGATTTGATGTTGGCGTGGCCGATGGTCCTTGGGGCCGGGAGTTTTTTGTGGAGGGCCTGGGTACCGGACTATTCGGATCGGCGTTGTTTCGGCTCGAGACGGGCGCCGGTCCCAATCCAATCGCTTCCAATGATCCGGACAAGGAGCTCCAAGCCGCCCGTCAATACCTGGTGGAGCATCTGCAAAGCTATCCAGCGCAAACCCTGCAAATCAAACTGGACGACGAGGAACTGTCGGGCGATTACTTGTTGGTGGAGATCATGAATATCCGTTCGATCGGGCCGAATGTCGTGCTGGCGCCTGAAGCAGACTCGGGCGATGGCCTGTTGGATTTCGTCATCGTGTCAGCGCGGGCGCGAGACGCATTGATGGAACAAATCCAAGACCAATCCGCGGAGGCGGTTGTTTTTTCCGGCCTGGCTGTTCACAGGGGACGGCATTTGCAGATATGGGGAAAGGGCCTTCATGTGCACATAGATGATCGTGTGTGGCCCGAGGACGATGCGAAATCCTCGACTTCGCCCTTCCTAATCAAGGCTGGGGTGTTGGCTCAGGCGTTGAGTTTTTTGGTCCCGGCCAAAAAAGAATCGGCAGATTGAATGGTTTGCCTCCTCCTTGGCTCTCCCGGCCACAAAGCGCACAACCCAAAGCACTAGGCGAAATTGCATATGACAAAGGATAAGATTATTCCCCTTTCGGCGGCAACGAAGCGCTCGGTCCGACGGGCCGGCCTCGTTTACGGGTCAGATAGATTGCCCGGAATAAGGCGTATTCGTACCGGCAATGGATTTCGCTATTTGAGTGCGAGTGGTCGACCGATCAGCTGCCAGCGTACTTTGAGCCGGATCAAATGTTTGGCAATTCCTCCCGCCTGGCGGGACGTGTGGATTTGTCCTTCGCCGCAGGGGCATTTACAAGCCACAGGCTTGGATAGCAGGAATCGCAAGCAGTATTTGTATCACCCGCGCTGGCGGCAGCTGCGCGATGAAACCAAGTTTGACCGGCTCGAAGCCTTTGGCCAATCTCTTGGCAAACTGCGTGCGCGCGTGCGTCGCGATTTGAGAAAACGCGGTTATCCACGGGAAAAGATCATTGCAACCATCGTGCGGCTGATGCAAACGACGTTGATCCGCATCGGCAATGAAGATTACGCTCGCCAGAATGGCACGTTTGGTCTGACAACGATGCGGAATCGCCATGCCACCATCCGTGGGGCCAAGGTCTGCTTTCACTTCCCAGGCAAATCGGGCATCCGGCACGAAATCGACCTTCATGACCGCCGCTTGGCTGCCATTGTCAAAGGCTGTCAGGAGTTGCCGGGACAGGAGCTGTTCCAATACGTCGATGAGGCGGGCCAACGTCACAAGGTGACATCGGGTGACGTCAACAGCTATTTGCAGGAGGTGATGGGGCAAGATTTCACAGCTAAGGATTTCCGCACCTGGGCAGGCACCGTTTTGGCAAGTGTCGCTCTCCTTCGCCAACGACCTGGACACTCTGCGACGGAAACTAAACGCAATGTCGTGAAAGCCGTAAGTGATGTTGCGCATCAGCTCAGGAACACCAGAAGCGTGTGCCGTCGCAGTTACATCCATCCGGCAGTGATCGATTGTTATAGCAATGGCAGTCTGACCGGCTTATGCCGCCAATCCCCATGCAAAGCGCATCAAAGTCGCAACCGCTGGCTATCAGCGGACGAACGTGTCTTGCTAATGTTTTTGAAGAACTACCCCAATGCCTGAGTGAACAAGCGTGGCATTTGCTCGGGCGGAAGGAGCAAAGTAGAGTTCCTCAACTTAACAAAAGATCTCCCGTCCATTCCGACCATGTCTGCCCCCCCCGAGCTAGCGAGCCTGGTCGCCCTTGTCACCGTGGCCTTTCTTCACGGCGGTTTTCGCTTTTGATTTGCGATCCTGGGCGAGCGACCGGCCCACGTCGTCACTTTCCTTGAACTGCCCTTCGTCATTTCGCCGAACGTACCTTTTGTCGGTGCCCGTGTTGATGAGTTCGCGCTTGGCAGCACTTTTTCGTCCGGTGTTGGTTTTGGGTGCCATGATTCGCTCCTTTGGAATTTAGAGACGGGTTTAGGTTTCAGAAAGTGTCAGCATTTTTCGCATGGGCGCGGCGAGGCTTTGACGTAGGGATGCGATCCCTTCCCAGGGATCGTTTTTAAGCGACGCGAGCCGCCGGGGCATGTTCTCGATGGTGAAACGATCCGAGCTTGTGCGTAAACTCAATTCGCTCCACGTGAGCGGCGCCGAAACTGTCGCACCTGGACGGGCTCGCGTGGAATAGGGCACAATCGCAGTCGCGCCGCGGCCATTGCGCAGATAATCAATAAAGATCTTGCCGGGACGGGCCGCCTTGGACATGTTTGTCGTGTAATGCAAAGGGTCCGCCTGTACGATCAGGTCCGCCACGCTTTTGCAAAAAGCTTTGGCTTCGTCCCAGTTGTGCCGGCGTTCAATGGGCGCCACCAGATGTAGTCCCTTACCGCCGGTGGTTTTCACAAAGCTCTCAAGACCGAGTTCCTGGAGGAATTGCCGCACTTGCCGTGCGCTTTGAACGACGACTTTCCAAGCCACACTCGTGTCGGGGTCCAGATCGAAGATCAGCCTGTCCGGCTGCTCTAATTTGTCGGCGCGTGAGCCCCAGGCATGAACTTCAAGAGCGCCTATTTGGGCAAGGGAAATCAAACCGGCGACGTTATCCACAACAGCGTAAGGTTCGGTCTTTTTCTCTTCGCGCACGCGGATTTGGCGAATCGTATCAGGCGTTCCGGCGGCGGGATGTTTTTGATAAAAGCATGCCTTCGCTCGCCCCTCGGGGCAGCGGACGAGTACCAGCGGTCGATTGGCAATATGCGGCAGCATCCATTCGGCAACTGCGCTGTAATATCTCGCCAGATCGAGCTTGGTAAAGCCTTGTTCGGGATAAAGGATCTTGTGCGGATGGGTGAGCCGGACGCCGGCAAACTGCTCTTTCTTCTCGTCGTAAGCGATAGCGCTCGCTTTGGAAGTTGGCCGACTTTTTGATGAAACCTGTGGGAGCTTGACCGCACGCGAACGTCGTGGCCTTGAAGGTTTGTGTTTGCCATTGGACTGCGCCTTTGCACCCCACACCCAATCGCGATCTTCGGCAATTTCATCCATGCTCCGGCCCGTGCTGACGCTCAATGGCATTTCTTCCAACACATCGCCGTCGTCCGCTGAGGCGGCCTCTTCATCGCGTTCTTTGAATAGGAGCCACTGTCGCTTATCTCGCGCATTCTCGGCACGGTCCCCGGTCCGGATCAGCATCCACCGGCCGTGCAGTTTTTTTCCATGCAAAATAAATTTGAGCCGGCCGCTGCGGTAGTCTTCGTGTGGATTGCCGACCGGATCCCATTGGCCGCGGTCCCATAACATCACGGTGCCGCCGCCGTATTCGCCTTCGGGAATGACGCCTTCAAAGGAACCGTAATCGACCGGATGGTCTTCGACATGCATGGCAAGCCGTTTGACGGTCGGATCGAGGCTCGGCCCTTTCGGCACCGCCCAGCTCTTGAGAACACCCTCGAGCTCCAGGCGAAAGTCATAGTGCAGATGGGTCGCGTCGTGTTTCTGCACGACGAAGGACCGGCCCTCTTTCGCGGCCTTCTTGCCAGCGGGCTCAGGGGTTCGGTGAAAGTGTCTCTTGCGTGTGTATTCTTTCAGACTCATCACCCACCGTCGATTCAGGAATTCCAGCGGGAAAGCTGAACTGAACAGCTAACAGCTATTAGCAAAAGGAATGCCGATACAAATGCGGGCGCCGCTGAAGTAGTCATCCATGCTCATTGAAGCGCAGTCAGGTGCGCTTGGCCAGGAAGCAAAGCGCTCATTTTTGTTGTGCGGCAATTGCCGGAGTTGCTTCCCTTGCCAGCAATGGTCAAGCAAACGCCGGACACCTTTGAGCGTCTGACGCAGCGCATGAGGCAATGCTCTGCACCGGGCACTTCTGGTGTTCCGTCGATTGGCACGTTCTTTGCGATGTGAGGCGTGGCTCTGAGTGTGACCCGCGCTCCCGCGGTGTCGGCATTAAAACCAAATAATGACATTTTTCGGAGGAGGCTCCATCATGCATCCACTTAAAGCATCCGCCCAATTTGCAGCCGCCGTCAGTTTCAACCGCGGCAAAGCCAACACGCCTGAAACTCGGGAAGCAACGCGCCGTTTCGTAAAGCGCAACTGGATCGCTTTCCTGCCGTATGCCCACGAAGGTTGGGGCCGCCTTTTGATTCGCATTGCTGAAACTGCAAAACAACGGAAGCATACGAGTGTGAACGGTGCGCCCAAAGCGCAAAGAACTTCCAAAGTTGCAAGACAATCGATGTGCGTTGCTTGATTACAGGTGCAACACGGCACGGAACGTGATCGAATTGTGGCAACTTGATGCCGCTTCTACCGCACTTGCAGCGACTCCGAAAAACTCATTCAACAAAGGATCTTGAGTCATGGGCAAATCAAAGCAATCAGCAAAGGACCGTTTAGTCACACGGCCTCCTGGGCAGTTGCCAACTCCATTGGAGCCCGCGAGCCCCGAAGCTCGCGGCAATCCTAAGAATCCTAAACCAGTGCCGCCAACGGGCCAAGGTGATCCGGACGCCAAGCATCCGGCGCCCGACGACGTCGACCGGACGGCATGATTCAAGTTTTTGCTCGTATTCAATCTGCTCGCCTGGAAACAGTTGCTTGCGTCGCGGTGGGCTTTCGTTCTCTTGTGCATTTCAAATCGATGAATGGCGGAGTGGCGGGCAACGCAGGAGCAAGGCCATTTACGCCTGCCAGCTTTGCTCACTGACCTTTTGCTCGTTGCACTCGACGGCCGCCGATGCGTAGTAATTCATGCTTTCGGTCGTAGTAATAGGAAAGCCGCTGTGCAATCCAAATGATCTGCTGTTGAGGAGTTTCGTGAATGAGAATTTGGCCAGGTCGATCTTACCCCTTGGGAGCAACGTGGGACGGCGCAGGCGTGAATTTCGCGCTATTTACGGAAAATGCCACGAAAGTTGAGCTTTGCCTCTTTGACTCCATCGATGCCACCAAGGAGGCAGAACGCATTGTCCTCCCGGAACGGGCGGAGCAAGTGTCGCACGCCTATTTGCCTGACGTGTTGCCCGGGCAACTATACGGTTATCGAGTCCACGGCCCCTACGAACCGGCCAAGGGCCATCGGTTCAATTCCAACAAAGTTGTGCTCGATCCCTACAGCCGCTCCATTGGCCGGGCATTGCGCTGGGCCGATGAGTTGTTCGGCTATCATGTGGGCGATGCCACTGCTGACCTCAAGTTCGATGAACGCGACAGTGCTCCGTTTGCTCCGTTGTCCG
>DASRAT010000798.1:0-9305 GCA_035638015.1 Gemmataceae bacterium
AATCCCCCTGCTTACGCTGCAATCTCAGCTCGGCACTCTGTCCCAAACCCAAAACAGCGTCTTCGATCTGCGTTCCGTCGCTTCAAGCAATACCGACCTGCTCACCGCCGCCGCCAGCAGTTCGGCCACGCCGGGCACTTATACCATGAGTGTGGTCAGTTTGGCCGCGGCCAATCAAATCGCGACACAGGGTTTGACATCGGCCAACTCGTCCATCTCGCAAGGATCCATCACTGTCTCAAGCGGCGGCAGCTCGGTGACACTTGCCATCGACTCCACCAACGATACGCTCCAGGGTCTGGCCAATGCCATTAACAACGCCGGCATTGGCGTTTCGGCAGGCATCATCAATGACGGTTCCGGCGCCAACCCCTTCCGGCTGGTGTTGGCAGCCGCCAAAACGGGCACCGACAACGCCGTCACCATTACCAATAACCTTGGTCCGGACAGCGGCGCCGCCGTCAAGCCGCTCTTTGATACGATCTTGCAGCAAGCCGCCAATGCCGCCGTCACACTCGGTTCCGGCGCGGGCGCCATCACCGTGCAAAGCGCCAGCAACCAAATCGACGGCATGATCGCCGGCGTCACGCTTAACCTGCTCGGCGCCGACGCCAACAAGCCGATCACCGTGACCATCGCCAACGACACGGCAAAGGCTTCCGATGCCATCCAAACTTTCGTCAAAGATTTCAACGATCTCATGCAATTCATTGACGATCAAGTGAAATTCGATTCCACCTCCGGCCAGGCCGGTGTGCTGCTCGGCAACTTCCAGGCCACGCAAATCCAGGACCAACTTCGCACTGTCGTGGGCGGCCTGGTCAAGAACGTCAATCCCAAGATGAACCGCCTCGGCGCCCTGGGCATCACCTTCACCGACAATGGCCAGTTGGCCGTAGATAGCGACAAGTTGACCAACGCCCTCAGCGGCCAGTTGAGTGGCGTGACCCTGAATGACATACAAAGCTTGTTCGCGCTGACCGGGGCTTCTTCCAGCCCCAACGTGCAATTCGTGACCGGCAGTTCCAAAACCAAGGCTGCCGCCACGCCTTACCAGGTGGCGATCACGCAAGCGGCCCTGCAAGCGACCGTGACGGCGACCAATGCGCTGGCGGCCTCCACGGTGATCGACAACACCAACCAAATCTTTGGCCTTAGCGTAGATGGCATTGCCTCCGGCGCCGTGACGCTGGCGCCAGGCACTTACACGCCAACTGAATTGGCTCAAGAACTGCAGAAGGAAATCAACGCCCAGGCCGCCCTGGGAGGCCGCCAGGTAAGCGTCGGCGTTGCTGGCGGCAATTTGACCATCACGTCCAACACCTACGGTTCAAAATCCACGGTGACGCTGGGCGCCGGTTCGGCCCTGGCCGATCTGGGATTCACCGGTGCTGAAACCGCAACTGGCCAGAACGTGGCCGGCAGTTTTGTCGTCAATGGAGTTACCGAACTTGCCTCGGGCTCGGGGCAATTGTTGACCGGAACCTCCACCAATGCCAACACCGCGGATTTGCAGGTTCGCGTTTTGATGACGCCGGCGCAAGTCGGTGGCGGCGTCCAAACGGACATGACGGTCACGCGGGGATTGGCTTCGTTGCTGGACGCGGCCCTCACTTCCCTGCTCGATCCTGTCAACGGCCGCATGAAATCCATCGACGACGGCTTCCAAACGACCGAAGATAATATCGGGAAGGAAATCGACCGCCAAACTGCGAGCTTTGCGGCCAAGCAACAGGCGCTGGCGCAACAATTTATCGATATGGAACAAGCGATCAGCAAGTTGCAGACTCTGGGCAATTACCTGACCACGCAATTCGCGCAGCAGCAACAGCAAAAGAATTAAAGTTCGAAAGCGCCAAGGATGCCACATGAACCCTTACAAGCAATATCAAAGCGGGCCCGGCCAAAGCCCACTGCGCATTGACGTGATCTTATCGCTTTACGAAGAAGCCATCGAACGCGTGCAGAAAACGCTGGTCGCCGCCCAGCGTGGAGACAACGCTGCCGTCCAAAAACTGCTGCCGCCAATCCACCTCATCATTAGCGCATTAGCAAGCGCCGTCGAGGGCCATGCCGGCGATTTGAGCATGAATCTGCTGCGGCTTTTTGACTTCGTGGTCCATTGCCTGAAGACTCCGGATCCGATGCATCTGGAACCGGCGTTGGATGTGTTGCGCACCCTGCATGAAGCATTTTTGGCGATTCGCCAGGAGGCGGTGCGACTGGAGCGCTCGGGCGAAATCGTGCCGCTGGACCGGCTTCGCGCCGTCGAAGTCAGCGCCTAACCGTCTGCTGCTTGCCACGAACTGCGAAAATATTTCCGCCTGACACGGAAAGCTTTTCGCGGCGTTGCATTGAACAGCCAAACATTCGTTCTCACGTCTTTCGATCTAACATCTTATTCAATATTATCTTAAAGCATTTCCACCCCTCGCGATTTTGCGGGCACGCTCTTTGCTTAGGGTTTTGCCGGTTCTTCCATTTGGAGAGGTTCATCATGATTCGCGGAATGTACAGCGCGGCCTCTGCGCTCGACATGGCGACCTTGAACCAGGAGGTGGTGGCGGAAAACCTCGCCAATGCCAATTCTCCAGGTTACCGCCGGCAAGGCGTCGTCTTTGAACATGTTCGCCAACGGGCACAAGGCAGTGAGGCGTCACCGGCCGGCAAGGTCGGGGGAACTCAGTCTTCGACCGTCTATACCGATTTCGAGCAGGGACCGCTTCAAGAGACCGGCAACTCGCTCGATCTGGCGCTGACCAAAAACGTATTCTTCGTCCTCGACGGGCCCAATGGTCCGCTGTACACGCGCAACGGGGCTTTCCAGCTCGATTCGCAGGGTCAGCTTTTGAGTCGGTCGGGCTTGCCGGTGCGCAGCGGCGGCGGCCGCATTACCGTTCCGGCCAACACCTCGAGGATTACCGTGAACGCCGACGGTGCTGTGCTTGCGGACAATAATGAGATCGGAAGGCTTCAACTGGCGGAGTTTTCCGATCCGCGTCAATTGCAGCGCGCGGGCACTTCGCTATTCCAGGGTCCTGCCGGCCGTCAGCCTGATGTTGGCACCTATCGCGTTCAACAAGGTTATCGCGAGGGATCGAACGTTCAGGTCGTCAATGAAATGGTGTCCATGATGAGCGGCATGCGGCAATACGAAGCCGCCCAAAAAGCGTTGCGTGCCCTGGGAGACGCACTGTCGCTCAGCACCAAACCCCAAGGTTAATGCCGCTTGCGGCTTAGCAAGAGTTTAGAGGAATCCAAACGCCATGATTCGCGCCTTCAACACCAGTGCCACGGGCATGAACGCCCAACAGCTTGTGCTGGACAACACGGCCAACAATTTGGCCAACCTCAACACCACCGGCTTCAAGCGCAGCCAGGTGGAGTTCCAGGACTTGATCTACGCCAACCTGCGCCAACCCGGCGCCGAATCGGGCCAGGGTCAGCAGATCCCGACGGGCCTGCAAATCGGCAACGGCGTCCGCGTGGCGGGAAACACCAAGATGTTCGCCACCGGCGCCATGGATCAGACCCAAAATCCGACCGATGTCGCCATTGAGGGTAATGGCTTCTTCCAGGTGACCACGGGAAATGGCGTCAACCGCTACACCCGCGACGGCGCCTTCCGAATTAACTCCCAGCGTCAACTTGTGACCGCCGACGGTTACCTGCTTGAGCCACAGATCACAATTCCCCAGGATGCCCTTACCACTACGATCGGCACAGACGGAACGGTTTCAGTTGTAACCGCCGGTTCGCCGAATACTTCCACTACAGTCGGTCAATTGCAAATTGCCCGGTTTGCCAATCCTGCCGGGCTGAGCAGCGAAGGCCGGAACCTTTACTCCGAGACACCCGCGTCGGGAACCGTGGCGATGCAGGCGCCGGGCCTCAACGGCACCGGTTTGCTTCGGTCCGGCTACCTGGAGCGGTCCAACGTGGACGTCGTCCAAGAATTGGTAAACATGATCCAGGCCCAACGGGCCTATGAGTTCAACACCAAGGCGATCAAGGTGGCCGACGAGATGTTGTCGTTCACCAATGACATAGTGAGGTAGCACGTCATGCCCGCGCGGAGACATTGCACCGCCCTGCTGGCGGCCATCGGCTTTGCCCTGTGCTGCCCGTGCGCCGTTCTGGCCCAGGCGGACGCCAAAGCCGTCATTGTCACGCTGCGCGCTTCCGCGGTGGTCGATGAACCTGTTGTCATGCTGGGCGCCGTGGCCTCCATCGACGGGGGCGAGCCTTGGATCCGGCAAAAAATCGGCAGCCTCGATGTGGCGGAAGTTTCTGCCGCTGGCAAATCCGTGGTTATTTCCTGCGAGCAGGTGGCGCTGCGCATTCAACTTGCCGGCTTTGACACCCAAAGCTTCAAGGTGATCGGACCGGCGCAAACGATGGTCAAGATGGTGGCCGTCGGGTTGACGCAGGAAGACGTCGTCAAAGTGGCTCAACAAGCCGTGATGCAACGGCTCAAAGCCGCGCCGCAAGACGTGGAATTTCGCCTGGTGGAACCGGTCCGCTTGCCCGCACTTAGCATCGCGCCCGATGAGTCGCTGCGTTTCGTTGTTGAAACGCAATCCCAGGCCATCACGGTCGGCAAGACGCGCATTGACGTCGGCATTGTTGTCAATGGCCAGCGCCGCGCTGCCGTGACCGTCGTGCTGGAGGTTTCGGCTTGCCGCGACGCCGTGATTGCGACGCGACGCATCGAAGCTGGCGAACTGCTTCAGGCCGATTGTCTTCGCAAAGAGCGTCGCGCCGTTCGGCCCGGTGATGCCTGGGTGCCGTACTCCGATCAGCTTTTGGGAAAGCGCGTGGCGCATGCCATTTCAGCCGGGCAAACGATCACCAGCGCCAGTCTTGCATTGCCCGTGGACGACGATGAAGTCGTGATCCACAACCGCGATACCATCAAACTTGTCGCCGTGTTGGGCAGCATGCGCGTCTTGGCCACGGGCGAAGCTCTTCAGGACGGAAAATTGGGCCAATTGATTCGCGTTCGCAACATCGAATCCGGCAAGACAGTCGCGGGACGCGTGCTGGACAGCGGCAATGTGGAAGTCGAGTATTAAAGGCTGAACGCTTTGCATGGAGTCCCCATGAAATCCTTGGCTTTTGCGCTATCCTTGTTCGTGCTTGCGAGCGCCGCTGAAACGGCCCAGGCCCAATCGCTATGGGACCGCCGCGATCCCCAATTTGCGAATCTTTTCATGGACACGCGCGCGCGCTATCCGGGAGACTTGCTGACCATCGTCATCAACGAATCCACCGAATTCGAAGGCACCGAAAAGAAAGAACTGGACACCCAGACCAACACCAATGCCGCGCTGGCCGCCAAAGGCAATTACTCCGTGGGCAAGCTCACCGCCCGGGACTTCGCGGCCGCCTTTGACGGCTCCGCTGCCTCCGGCCGCAAATTCGACGGCAAAGCCAATAACTCCATCGACCGTCGATTGCTGGATCGCATGACGGTGACCGTCGTCGGCGTTTTGCCCAACGGCAACCTGGTTGTTGAAGGACGCCGCGCCCGTGTCATCACCAACGAAACCAGGATATTGGTGGTCAGCGGCGTCGTCCGGCCGCTGGACATCGGACCTTACAATACGATTCAATCCCAGTTCATTGCTGATTTCCGTGTGGTCTATGAAGGCAAAGGGCCCGAATCGCGCTTTACCAACCAAGGTTGGCTGGGCAAAGTCATGAATTACGTTTGGCCGTTTTAGGCCGCTTGAGAATTATTTAACGGAGTGATGATCATGACACGCACCATCACCGCCATGTGCGCTCTGCTGGTTCTGGCAGCGACCGCCACCGCGTCCGGCCCTGGCGGCGTGCGCATCAAGGATATCACCGAGCTGGAAGGCGCCCGCAGCAACCAACTCGTGGGGTTCGGCCTGGTGGTGGGACTGGACAGCACCGGCAGCAAAAGCAGCTTCACGCAGCAAGTGGCCGTGGATATGTTGACGCGTTTCAACGTCGTCACCAAGACCATAGCCGGTGATAAGGGCGACAGCGTCTTCAAGTCGGGCAACATCTCCGCCGTCATCCTCACGGCGGAGCTCGGCCCCTTTGCTCGCCGCGGCAGCAAGATCGATGTCACCGTGTCGGCCCTGGACGACGCCACCAGTTTGCAAGGCGGCACGCTCATCATGACACCGCTGCGTGGCGCCGATCATTGCGACTATGCCGTCGCTCAAGGCCCCATCCTGCTCGGCGGTTTCTCCTTTTCCGCGGGCGGCACTGCCAAAGCGCCGGCGGCCACGGCCCAAAAGAACCACCCCACGGTAGGCCGCATCGACGGCGGCGCCATCGTCGAACGTGAAGCCCGCGGCGAGATCCTCTGCAACGGCCAAATCCGGCTCTTGCTGCGCCAGCCCGATTACGCCACCTCCCGCGGCATCGCCAAGGCCATCAACAGCATGTGTCCCAACAGCGCCGTCACCCTCGATGCCGGCTCCATCCAGGTGTTTGTGCCCAAAGCCGCTTGCAACAACCTCGTCAGTTTCGTCAGCGACATCGGCGCCTTGGAAGTCACGCCCGACGTGCCGGCTCGCGTCATCATCAATGAACGCACCGGCACCATCGTCGCCGGCGACCAGGTCAAAATCGCCACGGTGGCCCTGGCCCACGGCAATCTTGCCATTGTGACCAGCGACGAACCGATAGCCTCCCAACCGCTGCCATTCAGCTATGGCAAGACCACCATCCTGCCGCGCGGCCAGGTCAATGTGACAGAACAAGGCGGAACCGTGCAAGTCTTGCCGCGCTCGGTCACTGTCGCTGAGTTGGCTCGGGCATTAAATGCCCTGGGCGCCACGCCGCGGGACTTGATCATCATTTTTCAAGCGCTCAAGAAGCAGGGCGCCTTATACGCCGAGCTTGAAATTATGTAGGGTGGGTGGAGTCTTCGGAACCCACCTAATCGCCTGGTGGGTGCCGAAGACTCCACCCACCCTACCCGAGCTTGAAATCATGTAAGGAAGGCAAACATGGACGTACCCGGATTGCCCATGACACCGCTCCTGTCGACGACGCCCGACGTCACGGGGTTGGGCACGCAGTCGCGGGGCTCGTCGCCGCGGGCAATAGCGGCTGCGGCCCAGGGTTTCGAAAGTTTGTTTGCTTCCATCCTGGTCAAGGAAATGCGGCAATCGCTTGACCAAGACACCATGTTCGGCCAGGACCGCAGCGAAATTCTCGGCGGCCTGTTCGACTTCTACATGGGTCAACATTTGGCGGAGGCGGGCAAGCTCGGCATCGGGGCGATGATCAAAAAACAGTTGGAACCGCACAAAAATGCCATAACGGGGGCCGCTGGCAACACCCAGCCGCCACCCTCTCCACGCGCCATTTAACCACCCTGGATCGCCATGACACCGCAAATAACCAAGCGCCAGTTGCCTCCCGGCACTCCATTAGCAGGCCTGTGCCGCTCTTTGGTGGCTCAAGAGGAGACTGCCCTCCAGGCGACTTTGGCGGACTTGCGTCACGTCCGCCAAATGCTCGCCAGCACTGAGCCCCAGGCATTGGCCCGCGCCTTGCAAAGCGCGCTGCAAGGCGCCAGCATGGTCGGCAAACTCCAAGAAAAACGCCATGAGTTTCGTCAGGCTGCTGCCCGCATCCTCCATGTGGCGCCAGCCAGCGTAACGCTCAGTCTTGTCGCCGAGCATCTCCCCGCTCCCGAGGCCGAGCCCATCTGGCACGGCAAACGCCGGTTGCAGCAGTTGGCGCAGGATGTCAGCCATATCAACCACGGCAACGCCATTGTTGCCTGGTGGTGCTTGAATTTCGTTCAACAGGTCTTCGCAGGACTCATGGGTCAAAGCGCCGGCAGCCGCTATGGCGCCGCCGGCAAGGCCCAACCCGCCGTCTGCGGCCCGACCTGGCAAGGCCAGGGGTGATGCCATGGCGAGTCTTTCCATTGGCCTTTCGGCGTTGACGGTCAACCAGCACTTGCTTGACCTCACCGGCCAAAACATCGCCAATGCCAACACCGACGGTTACCATCGCCAGGTCGCCGAACTGGCCGCCCGCTACAACGGCGGCATGATCGGCTCCGGCGTTGACCTCACGAAAATCAACCGTTTGGTCAACACTCTGGTCGAACAGGCGATCAACACCAGCAACAGTGCATCGGAAAATGTGTCAACACAATTGTCCACCATGCAGCAAATCCAAACGCTGCTCAGTCCGACCGATGGCTCCCTCAATGATCTGCTGCAGCGCTTTTTCAACCAGGCCAATCAGTTATCGACTCAACCCGCCGACGGGACACAGCGCCGTGTTTTTCTGGCCACCGCCTCCGCCCTTGCCGACGGCATCAACAACCTCGGCAACTCGCTGAACAGCCTGCAAGACGGTTTGGCAGACCAAATGGGCCAAGCCGTGGACGGCGCCAATCAGCTCATCAAGCAAATCGCCGAACTTAACGACCGCATCCAGAACCTGTCCTTGCAGAAGTCGGACCCCAACGACCTCAAGGACCAGCGCGATCAACTGATTTCCAAGCTGTCCTCCTTTATCAATGTGCAAACCATCGCTGAGGACTATGGCCAGGTGGGCGTCGTTGCCGGCGGAGTGCCGGTGGTGCTGGGAAATCAGTTTTCCAAGCTGGAGATGTACACAGATCAGAATACAGGCGCACCGGCCTTTCGCGTTGCCGGCTCCACGACGCCATTGAATATCAGCGACGGCCAACTCGCCGGGCTGATCAAGATGCGGATGCAGACAATTCCGAATTTGCACCAACAACTGAATGACCTGACCCAGCAACTCGTGCGCGGCATTGACGAGATCCACGCCACCTCGATTCCATTGACCGGTTCATTTGGCGTGTTGGCTGGTCAACGTGCCGCCACCAGCAGCACGCTACCACTGGCTCAGGCCGGATTGACGTTCACTCCCCAGGCGGGCACTCTTTACGTCAGTGTCACGAATAACACAACAGGCGCGCGCACGCTGAGTGCGCTAAACATCGACCCCGCCACGCAAAGCCTTCAAGATATCGCCACGGCCCTGAGCAGCGTGCCCAACCTACAGGGCCTTGTGGACACTCAAACGCAAACCCTGCGCATCACCGCCAAGCCGGGTTTCTCGTTTGACTTCGCCGGCCAACTGCCCACTGTGCCCGACACGGCAACAATCACCGGTACGTCAACGGCCCAGCTTGCCGGCGTTTACAGGGGCGCGGGCAACGATCGTTACAGTTTCACGGTTGTTGGCAACGGCACCGTGGGCGTCACGGCCGGCTTGTCGCTCGAAGTCCGCGACAGTGCCGGATCGCTGCTGGGCGCCTTCAACAT
>DASRAT010000799.1:0-4106 GCA_035638015.1 Gemmataceae bacterium
GGGAAGGCCGGTGGCGACGTTGAAGGACAATCAGTGTGAACTGGAGTTCCTCAATGGCTCGCGGGTAATTGCGCTGCCGGGACGAGAAGAAACGATTCGAACTTACCAAAGCGTGAACCTGTTGATTCTCGATGAGGCGGCTCGCATTCCCGATGCGCTGTATTCGTCGCTGTCGCCGATGACGGGCGTGAGCAAGGGACGGACGATTTGCCTCAGCACCCCGTTTGGGCAGAACGGATTCTTCTGGCGGGAATGGCACAACGAGGCTGTTCATTGGACAAGGTTTCGGGTGACGTGGCAGCAGTGCCCGCGGCTGACGGTGGAGTTCATCGAGAATGAGCGGCGGAAGTTTGGGGATGTGTGGATTCGGCAAGAGTACGAATGCTCGTTTGAGGGTCGGTTTGGGTTGGTGTATCCGGAGTTTGAGAAATGTGTCGGACCCCTCACCCCCGACCCCTCTCCCCGAAGCGGGGAGAGGGGAGCAATGACTGACCCCTCGCCCCTGACCACTGGCCGCTTGGTCGGTGGCATCGATTTTGGCTTTCGCAATCCTTTCGCGGCCATTTGGGGCTATTTGTATCGCGACGATGTGTTGCACATTGTCGGCGAGATTTACAAGACACAGACCACGGTGGATCAACTGGCCGACCTGCTTCCCAAGGGTGTGACGTGGTACGCCGATCCGTCGGGGCCGGGCGAGATCACCATGCTGCGAATGCGGGGCCATTGCGTCAGAGAAGGCCGCAATGAAATTCGGTTGGGAATTCAAGCGGTGACAGAGCGGATTCGCACCGATCGGCTCAAGGTGGATGCAAAGCAATGTCCGAACCTGATTCGCGAGGCGAGGCTTTACCACTACGAGGAAGACGGCGGCGAGACGCCGGTGGATGCGGACAACCACGCGCTGGCGGCGCTTCGGTACATGATTCTGCGGCTGGACAAGCGGCGCTTGCGAGTGTCGTAGGGTGGGTGGAGTCTTCGGAACCCACCTAGCGATTTGGTGGGTTCCGAAGACTCCACCCACCCTACGAGCTACGAGCGAGCGGCGATCGCTATGAGGAGATTCTGATGATTCAGCGTTTTTTGCGGTGGCTACAGCACAAATCGGCGCCGGCTCCGTCCTTGTGGCGCAATGGCTGGATCGATGCCTACCACAAGCATCGTGAGCCGACTGCACTGGACCTGCTGGGCGAGCTCAAGAACACGGCGTGGAGTTGTGCCAGCGTCAATGCCGCGGTGTGCGCCAGCTTTCCGCCGCGGCTTTATGTGGCGACCAGCAAAGGCCGTCAGGCGAAATGCGCGACCAAGGCGATTGACCGCGGGCGGCAGGAGCAATTGCGCGGTGCGCCGCATTTGCACCTGGTCACCAAGGCGGCGGAGCAGATCGAGGAAGTGGTCGATCATCCGCTGTTGACGCTGCTGCGTTCCGTCAACCCAGTTCACAACAGTTTCGATCTTTGGGAGTTGACGCAGTTTTATCTCGAGGTTCACGGCAGCGCCTATTGGTTGCTGGAAACCAACGCGATGCTGGGCATTCCCGAGCAGATTTGGATTTTGCCGAGCCAGCATGTTCGTGTGGTGCGCGAAGTCAACAGTTCGCGGCTGGTGGATTATTACGAGTATCGCGGCGGCGCCACGCCGGTGCGGTACACGCCGGAGCAAATCATTCACTTTCGCTTTCCGAATCCGCGCGATCCCTACATGAGCGGCCTGTCGCCATTGCGGGCTTGCTACGAGCAGGTGGCGCTGACCAGCGAATACGCGGCGATGAAGCGGAGCATTTACGACAACGCCGGCGTGCCCAGCGTTGTGTTGTCGCCGGCCGAGGATTTCGGCGAGGAAGAGCGCGATCGTTTGGAACAGCAGTGGAATGACAACTTTCGCCGCGGCGGCTCTGGCAGAGTGTTGGTTGCCGATTCGGGGCTCAAGGTCGATGTGTTGTCACACTCCATGGGCGACCTGGCGGCGCTGGCGGACATGAAGGCGACCAAGGAAGACATCGCCAATGCGTTTCATGTGCCGTTGCCGTTTTTGTCGGGGCAGACCAACCTGGCCAACATGCAGGCGGCGGATCATTTGCACAAGGCGCTGGCGATTCGGCCGCGCTTGGTGCGGCGTGATGAGAAGCTCAATGAGCAGTTGATCCCGCTTTACGATCCGAGCGGACGGTTGTTTTTGGCGTCGGACGATCCAACGCCCATGCAGCGCGAGTCGACGCTCAAGGAACGGGAGATGTTGCTCAAGTATGGCGTGATGACGATCAATGAGGTTCGCAGCGATATGGGTCTGGGGGCTGTCGCTTGGGGTGACGCGCCGAAGAAAAACTAACCACAGAGACACAGAGAAAGCAGAGTAATATGCCCGATTTTTTGAACCATTATGGCGACACCGAAGGTCCGCTGGGTTTTCCGATGAATGACAAGGCCGCCAAGGAACTGGACGCTTTGCTGCGGAGTTTGCCCGATAAGGATTATCGCCACGTCGTCATCGAGAAGGCGACCACCGAGTTGTCGCCGGGCGAGCGGGCCGATGTGTCGTGGATCAGCACAGAAAGCCCGGATCGGCAGGGTGAGATCGTGTTGGCGGCTGGCATGGACGACACGCATTTCAAGAACAACCCGGTGGTGACGCTGGGGCATCGCTATGATTTGCCGCCGATTGGCCGTTCGCTGTGGCGGCGCAAGGTCCGTGATGGACAGCTCAGGGGCGTCAAGGCGAAGACACAATATCCGGCGCGGCCGGCAGGTTGGCCCGAGGAAACTTGGGCGCCCGATGCGGCTTTTGCCCTGGTGCAGGCCGGGTTGATGACCGGCAAGTCGATTGGCTTTTTGACGCTCAAGACCCACATGCCGAGTGACCATGAGATTGCCCAGCGGCCGTTTTTGAAGGACGTGCGGCGGATTGTGGATGAGTGGCTGCTGCTGGAATACAGCTGCACGTGGCTGCCAGTGAATCAGGATGCTGTCGTCGAAGCAGTGTCCAAAGGTGCGGCGAGAATTCTTGGTTTACCTGAGCGAGCCGCCGTTGTTCCGTTCACACCGCTAGAGGAAATTGCCAGGGCGCTGGAGCGGCGGCTCAAGGCGATTGATCCCGCTTTGCTCGTGCAGCATGCCGTCGAGGACGGTTGGGCACGAATCACAGGACAAGTTTAACGATTGATCCGTCAAGCGCATCGCGTCGCGGCAGACGCCAAGCTGCCCGCGTGCGCACGCCGGAGACGGTTTTCGGACACAAACGAATTATCACGAGGAACACCATGTTTATCCAACTCAAGAAAGACTACTTCGGACAACAAGCCGGCGCTCGCATTGATGTCGAGCCGCCGGTCGCGGAAACTCTGCTCAGCCAGGGCATCGCCGAGGCGGTGCAGGGCGATCCCCTGGCGCCCATTGTTGCCAGGTCGATGGAGACGCTGCTCGCCAATCTGACGGCGGGCATCGACAACACGCTCAAGCAGTTTGCCGCCGCGCAAGGCAAGTCGCGGAAGAATGGCGTGCCGGCGATCTTTGGTCCCGGCGGCGGCGATCCGGACCGGACATTTGGCAGGTTTTTGCTGGCCATTCGTCAAGGCGACGCCAAGGCTCTCGATCAAATGGGCAGCCAGTTTGCCGATTGGGATCACGTCGGTCGCAAGGCGGCGATGGCGGCCCAGACCGGCAACACGGGCGGTTACACGGTGCCGACGGAGTTCTTGCCGCGGCTGTTGTCGATTTCCGCGGAAACGTCCGTCGTTGAACCGCGGGCGACGATCATTCCAATGGCCTCGGACACTGTCGAGGTGCCGACGCTCGACATCACCACGGCGCCCAGCGCCGGCGACACCGCATTCTTCGGCGGCCTCAAGGCCAACTGGTCCAAGGAAGCGGCTTCGATCACCGAGACAGAGCCGACGTTCAAGGGCCTGACGCTGACCGCTCACGAGTTGACCGGCTACACGCTGGCGTCGAACAGCCTGCTCGCCAACAACGCCGTCGGTCTGGAAGCGGTGCTGGTCGAGTTGTTCGGCCGGGCGCTGGGCTGGTACAAGGATTACGCCTTCCTGCGTGGCAATGGTGCCGGCAAACCGCTGGGCATTCTCAACTCCGGGGCCTTGATCTCGGTGACGC
>DASRAT010000800.1:0-3734 GCA_035638015.1 Gemmataceae bacterium
GTGAATTGCCATCTCAGCTTCTTTTACGGTGCTGAAAAACGCGACCCGAAAAGATCTTTCAGTAATGGTGTGTTGCATGATTACTGCTCCTTGAAAAAAGCGCAAACTCCCTCTACTCCAATTAAACCGGCAATTTTCGTGCCGCCAGGAGCAATAATGGCATCATTAACTTGCCATTTGTTCACGATCTACTGGGGGCTGCGCAGCCAATGCGACACGTAACCCCTCACCCCCAACCCCTCTCCCCGCAACGGGAAGAGGGGCGTATCTTTGGCCGTGCAGTTGTCATTAATTGAATGGGGTTTCCCAACATGGAAACCATATGGAATGAGCTGGTGAAGGAATTCAGCGATCTTCCCGATGCGGCGACCGCTACTCGATTGTCGATTCGGCTGGCTGTTGCGGCGCTGTTGGGCGGAATGCTTGGGTTCAATCGCGAGAGAGTTCACAAAGAAGCCGGCCTGCGGACGCACATGCTCGTGGCTGCGGGGACAGCCTTGTTCATTGCGGTTCCGCAACTAGTCGGGCTGGCGCATGCAGACCTTTCCCGGGTGATTCAGGGCATCGTGACAGGCCTGGGTTTTCTGGGCGCAGGCGCTATCCTCAAGCACACGCAGGATCGGAAAATCCGCGGCTTGACGACCGCCGCGGGCATCTGGTTCACGGCGGCAATTGGAGTTTGCGCGGGATTGGGACAATTGACTTCCGCGGTGGTCGCCACCCTCGTGGCACTGCTCATCCTCGCCGTAGTGCCGTTAGTCGAAAGGAGCATTCACGACAAAGACGGCGCCGGTCCATGATCGGGCCAAGAGAATTGACAAAGTCCAAGTCGCGAGCGTGGCCCTGCTATTTCTGGTCGAATTTCTGCCGACGCTCGTGAGCTTCGATGTATTTACGGGCCCGGTCTGCTTCGCCGGCCGGCACTTCGATGTGGACGGGAATGCCTGTCAGACCGCTCTCGGCCGCCTGATTGCCGCCTTCCACAAAGGCCCTGATTCCCTCAGAGTGCAAGGCGTTCTTGATGATCTCGGCCTCCACGCTATTGGAAACAGTGTAGACGGTCACAAGTTCCTGGGTGTCCAAGGCTCACCTCCGGTGATGTCAAAGGAATGGACGAATGTAACTCATTGTAACTGGCCGTCATCATTGTGACCTGTTGGCGGCCAAAGGAAAAGCGTTTTCTTGTTGCATTGGCACGGATTGGCGGGAATCATGGCCGTAGTGGCGCGAGCAGCATTGAACTTCGGTGGAGGTAATTCGCAATGAGATGGCCGCAATTGTTGGGAACGACGTTGGTTTTGGGCGTTGTCTGCTACTTCATGCCAGTTAATGAAGCCGGTGACCAAGGGGGAGACAAGCCAGGCAAGCAAGTGGAAAAGGAGTTTTCCAAGGAAAAGTACAAATTCAACTACTTGCTTTACTTGCCGGAAGGCTACGGCAAGGAAGACAAGAAATGGCCGGTGATGATGTTCTTACACGGCGCCGGCGAATCGGGCAACGACCTGGCCAAGGTTCGCAAACACGGGCCGCCGAAGATTGCCGAGGCCAAGAAGTTTCCGTTTATTGTGGTGTCGCCACAAAGTCCCGGCATGGGCTGGCAAGTGGAGGGACTGAATCTTCTGCTGGACGACATCATGGCCAAGTACAAATGCGATCCGGACCGTGTCTACTTGACGGGCTTGAGCATGGGCGGCGGCGGCACCTGGAATTTGGCCACGGCCCATCCGGAACGGTTTGCGGCCATTGTGCCAATTTGTGGGGCAGGCAACGATCCCAAGCAAGCGGCCAAACTCAAGGACATGCCGACCTGGGTCTTTCACGGCGGCAAGGACCCCACTGTAAAACTGGCGGTTTCGGAGAGAATGGTGAATGCCATCAAAGAAGCGGGCGGCAAGAACATCAAGCTGACGGTGTATCCTGACGCTCAACATGATTCGTGGACAGTGACCTACAATAATCCGGAATTATATACGTGGCTGCTGGCGCAAAAGCGGCCGGCGAAAAAGTAAAACCAATTGCCGCTTGCGGCCCTCCACCCCACCCTCCCCCTAGCACAGGGGGAGGGTTCGGTAGGGGGCCGCAAGCGCCTGCTCCAATCCCGTGAGCCAACCACCGCTCAAACCACAAATGCCGCCTACGCCTGAGAAAGGCCCCGTCCTTTCTCTTGGCGGGCTCGAATTGCGCCTGGATCACTCGCTCATCACCCAGACTGCACCCTATGTCTTCCAAGGCCAGCTTCATGGTGAAGGCGCCGAGCCTTATTGCGCTGGTGGCTCCCTCCAGCTGCGCAGTTCCCGCACAGGCCTGGTGGAAGAGGCTTACTTCGCCCATGATGCCCGTTTCTCCCAGGTTTTGGAGATAGCGCTTGAATCGGATACTCCCTTCATCGTGGCCTTATGTGACACGCTCGGCGACGTGGCGGCCTCATTGCCCATCACCATCCGCCATCGTGCATCAGGTGCGGACAGTCACACGCAACCGGGATCGCCGGTGCTGACCAAGCCGCTGGCCATCGAAGTGCGCGGCCGCGCCGGCCAGCGCGAACTCCACGTCCTTGCGCCCGCTGGCGCCACCTTGCCCGGCAAATTCCTGTGCAACTGCCGCACGACAGACCAATGTGGGAGAGTTATTGTCCCATTGTGGGAAGACGCTCGCCTTGTTCATCAGCTGGTCGTCGGCGAGTTGGGACCGCAGTTGCCGATCGGCGTCGCCGTGGAGGTCGAGTTGCAGATCGAGGCCGACCGAGCCATGACATTGCGGGTGTTAGTCCGCCAGGCGGGCCGAGGCGAAGTCGTGCAGATACCTCCGCCTGCGTCACCAAAGCGGCCGTCGCTTGGGGAGATTGACACCGTTGTGGTGCGCATTCGCCAACTGTTGCCGGATTTCACGGGCAAACATGGCGCGAATTTGGCAGAAACTTTTCAACAGGAACAGCAAGCGCTGCAACAAGCCCTGGATGGCAACCACGATGAGCAAGCCGGCGCGATCATGACCACCCTGCGAGAGATGCGCGATCAAATGGAACTGGCCAAGCTGCAGGTCGGGTATCCACCGCTGCAGCGCTTGACGCGCTCTGTCAAGCGCTGCTTGTTTGAGGCGGGCAATTTGGCGGACCGCACCGGTTGCGACCGCGAGCAGTTATTTGCCCGTGTCTACACACTTGAACAAGCGGCGGAGCAGGCCCACGCCGAGAAAAATGCGCTGCTTTACCGTGAATCCTTTGACCAACTTGCGGCATTGGCCGCTGAACTGGGGCGCATGCAACAGGAGTCGCTGCCAATTAGTTTGCGCGAGCAGCAGCGCGGCCCGAGTGTTCACGATGTCGCCGATGAGTTGCAGGATTTGCAGGCATATGTGGCCATGGTGCTGCCGGCGGCTCAGTTGCTGGGCAAAGAAGACTTGGCCAAACGGTTGCAAGCCCTTGACCAGGAGCGCCCAGGGCTTGCCGAACGGGCCAAGCGGGATGCCGGGTCGGCCTTGCGTGACACCCGGCGGGCCTTGGCGGAAGTCGCTGGCATGGAGCAAGCGCTCACCGGCGGCTGCACGCGCGTGTCGATGCCGATGGAAGGCATGCTTGAAGCATCGGCGTGAGCATGATAGCTTGTTTGAGGGGTCAGGATTCAGGGGACGGGGGTCAGCAAGCGCTTGCATGGCCGCTGCCCACTCTTGGAGCGAGTGATTGTGGTCACGCTGCCACCGCTTGCCGTGATTGAAACTGCCGACATCTGGCCGAT
>DASRAT010000801.1:0-2468 GCA_035638015.1 Gemmataceae bacterium
ATCAACGTCACGACTAAGCAACAGCCCAGCAAGGGTCGCATCGCCTGCTCTCCTTGGGCGGTCCGCAGAAGCGGAGAGGTAGGATTTGCTTCAGCGTAGCCGATGGCAATGTGCTGGTCCAGTGGATTCGCCACAGAACCCCGGCAAATTCGGCATAGCCGTCAAAATCGTCACAACACGCCCAATTCCGTGAAGATGGCGTTTAGCTGGCCTGGCCAAAAATCCTCCCCACCAGAAATGCAACCTAAGTTTTGACAACTGTTTGATTCCCCGACTCTCCGCGCCAACAACACGCGGTTCATGCCCTTGCATTTGTGACAGTTGCTGCACAAAGTCCCCATGCGCAACGGTGTTGGGAGAAATACATGCACGGCCCGAACACAGCTGCCGCAGTGCCGAGCCACGACGACGTCACGCACGCGGGTTCCGAGTCGTCATGCGCAACTCCGCAAAACTCGGGCCTGGCCACTGTGCAATGCCCGCCCGGTGAGTTTCCGTTTCTCGATCCGGCCAACGAGCCGGGCGAAATGGGATGGTTTGGCAATTATCGCATCCTGGCCTTGCTTGGGCAGGGCGGCATGGGCATGGTCTTTCGGGCGGAAGATCCCCGCTTGCGGCGCACCGTGGCGATGAAGATTATGATGCCGGACATCGCCCAAAACGGCGTGGCCCGCCAGCGTTTTCTCCGCGAGGCCCGCGCCACGGCAGCCATTCGCAGCGATCATATTGTGGCCATCTACGAAATCGGCCAGCACAATGACGTGCCGTTTCTGGTCACGGAATTGTTGCTCGGCCAGACGCTGGACGCTTGCCTTCGCCAGGGCCAGCCTTTGCCCGTGAAGCAGGTTTTGGACATCGGCTTGCAGATCGCCCGCGGCCTGGAATCGGCTCACCTTTCCGGATTGATTCACCGGGACATCAAGCCCCCCAACATTTGGCTGGAAGAACCCAACCAACGGGTCAAAATCCTCGATTTCGGTTTGGCCCGCGCCATGGGATCGGATCCGTGCCTGACGCAAAACGGCGCCATCCTGGGCACGCCCGCTTACATGGCCCCGGAACAAGCCGACGGCCAACCCGTCAATGAGCGTTGTGACCTTTTCAGCCTGGGCTGTGTGCTCTATGAGATGGCCACCGGCAAAAAACCGTTTGACGGGTCGTCGACCATCACGATCTTGAAAGCCATTGCCTTGACTGAACCGCCTCTTCTGGCGGACATCGCCCCCCATCTGCCCGCCGAATTTTCGGACCTTGTCTCCCGCCTTCTGGCCAAGAAACCCGGCGACCGACCCGCCTCGGCAACCGAAGTCATCGCGGAAATGGAGGCAATCGCGGTCGCCGTGCTGCCGCCGATCTCCTCCATACGCGTGTCCACGAACAAGCTGCACATGGCGGAGATTCGCAGCATGTTGCCGCCGGCTTCCAAACCCAAACCACGGCAGCGGCGGTTGGCCGTGCTGGCCGCGACCGCGTGCACGCTTGCACTCGTCTCGTTAATTGCCTTGTGGATGCAAGCGGGTTTCTATGGGAACCAAAGTATTTGCGCGGACGGCGCCAACAATGACGCGAATGCTCCGCCTCAAAAAACGCCCGCCGCGGTGGTGCCCGGCGTGACCGATCAAGAGATCCTTTTGGGCATGACGGCGCCATTCTCCGGTGGCGCCAAAGAGCTTGGCCGGGAAATGGAGATCGGGCTTAAAGCGTATTTCAGTCATGTGAATGACCAAGGAGGCATCGCCGGCCGCAAACTGAAGTTGATCGCCCTGGACGACGGTTACGATCCCGAGCGCGCCCTTGCCAATATCAAGGAGCTTTACGAAAAGCACCAGATCTTCGCGACCATCGGCAATGTCGGCACACCCACGGCGGAACGAACTTTGCCTTACGCCCTGTCCAAGAAACTAATCTACTTTGGGGCTGTTACAGGCGCCCCGCTGCTGCGTCAGGACCCGCCCGACCGGTATGTGTTCAATTATCGGGCCAGCTACGAGGATGAAACGTCCGCCATCGTCAAATACCTGATCGAGGTCAAACGTCTGCGGCCGGAGCAGATCGCGGTATTCGCCCAGCAGGACAGTTACGGCGACGCGGGCTTCAAAGGCGTCGCCAAGACTTTACGCAAGTACGATCGACGGGCGGAAGACATCCTTCGCGTCGGCCATCACCGCAACAGCGTCGACGTGACCGCCGCGGTGCAGGAGATCCTCAAGCACGACGGCATTCGCGCGGTGGTCATGGTGTCCACCTATCGGCCCGCCGCGGCCTTCATCCGCCAACTCAAACAGGCCAACCGTGACTTGCTGTTCACCAATGTGTCCTTTGTGGGCAGCGACGCCCTGGCAGAGGAGCTGCGCCAGTGGGGCAATGACTATGCCAAGAACGTGATTGTCACGCAAGTGGTGCCGCATCCGGCGTCACATGCTTCCGCCGTCCTGCAATACCGCGAGGCCCTGGAGAAATACTACCCC
>DASRAT010000802.1:0-3157 GCA_035638015.1 Gemmataceae bacterium
GTCCATGCCCAGGGGGTAATCGCGCGGCGCCGCGCCCTGGTAATAGGCATAGCCTGCGGCCCCGGCGCCAACGACGCCGGCAGTCACGGCCGCCGCCAGGCAACCGCTGCTGGGCAGCGTCAGGCCGACGAGAAACAAGCAAAACAGACAGCGGACAAGTCGTTTGGTCGAAAGGCGTGGCATGGGTCCCTCCACGAGTGACGTGCGGCGGGACTGTAACGAAATGTGCTGTTATCGCAAGACGAATATGGCGGCTGCCCGGAGAGAATGGGCAAACTGCGGCGGTTTCAGGGTTCTCGCGGTTGCCGGGCAACCCACAACATCTGCCGTGCCAGGCCCATCAAAAGCTTGACTTCCATCTTTGTAAGCCGTGCCTTGCCAAGCATATGGCGGATCCCGTGCATCAGCGGCTCGGCTTTGTCGCCGTAAAGGAAGTGAATTGCCACCAACGCTTCTTGCAACTGAGAGAACATCTGCTCCTGCATTGAAAACGGCGCGATCTCAATGGCCGCAACGGAATGCCCGCCCTGCCATGCTTTGTGCAATTCATAAAGGCTGATAGCAACTGCCTGAGCCAAATTGAGAGCGGGGTGTCCGGCATCGGTGTGAATTTGCATCAAATGATGACAGCGTGTCACTTCGGCATCGGTGAGCCCGGTACGCTCGGGGCCAAAAACCAGAGCCACAGGGCCAGAGGCCATCGCCCTAACAAGATGGGTCACGATTTGTTCTGGCGGTCCAACAGATTGTTGTCGAAATAGTCCGCCGCTCCGGCCCGAGGTGCCCACGACAAGCACGCAATTTGCAACGGCCTCGCCAAGGTCGGACACAACCTTCGCGCTGTCAAGAATCTCCTCCGCATGCGTTGCCAACAAGCGGCCGCGTGGATCTTGCAGCTCCGCTTCGGGCGAAACCAACGTTAATTGAGACACACCAAAATTGCGCATGACGCGTGCCGTCGCCCCGATGTTGGCGGCGATCTTGGGTCGAATCAAGACTACACGGCATTGGTTCATCGCTTCACGGCCGTCACCAGCAGCCTGTTGGCGCCGAGCTTGAATGGCTCCATCGCAAAACTGGCAAATCCCTGCACCTCAGCAAATCCCGTCGCAGCGAGCATGTCACTGATTTCCCGATAACTGTGCAGCCGCGCCGACATGGCCTGCTTTTCGCACGTGCCGCCGCGAATCCAGGTGTATTCGACATGCAGCCGGCTTTCGACGTGATCGTAACGACGATTGGAAAGAACCAGGATGTCGCCAACTTGATACCATTCCTTTTCTCGCAAAATGGGCAGGAGCACCTCCATGACGTAGCTGGTGTCCAGCACAAACCTGGCACCGGGTTTTAGCGCAATGGAGACGGCCTGCAAAAACTCCGCATTGCCATTGCCGTCATAGTAGCCGAAGCTGTTGCCGAAACAGAAAGCGCCGTCGAACTCACTGCGCCAGGGCAGCGTCCGCATGTCACGCTGATGCCAATCGACATCCAACTTTAGCCTGTTCGCTTCAGACTTAGCCACGGCCAAGAAATCCGACGAAATGTCCACGCCGGTCATGCGAAAACCGCGTTCGGCCAGCGCCAGGCTGTGGCGACCGCCGCCGCAGGGTGCATCGAGCAGCTTGGCGGGCGCGGCGACTTGCAGGATTTGTTGGATGAAATCGGCTTCTTGGCGCGTTTGATCCGGGGTTGTAGCCTTAAGCCAGAACTCGGTTGCGGTTCCGGTGAAGAAGGTTTGCCACCACCATTCGTTGGGCATGGATTGCTCTGTTTGGAATAAAGCGGGCACAACTAGCCTCCAACCTTAGCATCACCGAATCGATTCCCTAGCCGTGATCTTCTGCAGATCATACCGCTTGAACTTACTTCAAATGCCAACCTCGCACTTTGCCGTCGGTAACCGCCGAGGTAATCTTTTCACCCTTCGAATGGAAATCAATACGATCGACAATGCCTTCATGGCCGCTAAAGGTTTCAAGTTCAGAACCGTCCCTTCATGTCCAGTCATGGTGGTGGCCAACCTCATCGTGTTCACGTCCCAAACCTTTTGTATTTTCATCAAGGCATGCGAGGCGATGCAAGGTCAATTGGTGGAACTTCGCGCCCTGCTGCGGCACCCCATTACCTTTGGCAACGGCACGGAGTTCGCCGAGCACGACCAATTGGCCCAGGCCACGGGACTAGACGTTTATTTCGCCAGGACCTATTGTGCCTGGCAGCGAGGCACCATCGAGTACACGAACGGTCTGGTGCGGCAGTATTGCCCCAAAGGAACTGGCTTTCGTGATGCACCAAGAGGTGGCTGAGATTCAACAATCCCTCAATAACCGACCGCGAAAACGACTGGCCTATCGAACCCCAAGCGAAGTCCTCGCCACCGTCTGTGCCCGTCAAGCTGTCGGTTTGCGATTTGAACCTGCCCTCTTTCAATGGAAAGGGCTGAACATGGCGCCTGGCGACACCTGGTCGAATGTTCGATCCGCCGGCTGCCGCAAGCCAATTACCCAACGAAGGAAAACGTCATGATTCACGTCATCGCCGCAATTGAAGTCAAGCCGGGCCAACGGGAGGCGTTTCTGACCGAGTTTCGCAAGCTCATTGCCCCGGTCCGCGCTGAGGCGGGCTGTATCGAATATGGTCCCGCCGTCGATTTGCCCACGAACATTCCCGGCCAAATCCCATTCCGCAAGGACGTGGTCACCATCGTCGAAAAGTGGAAGAGTCTCGATGCCCTGCGGGCGCATTTGACCGAGCCGCACATGAACCAATATCGCGACCGAGTGAAGGACATCGTGGTCGGCGTGCAGCTTCAGATTTTGGAGCCGGGTTGAGGTGAAACGACAAGGAGTATCAAACGGGGCGATGGTCAGGCCGGTGCCATGCCCAACGGCATTGCGTGGGCGTGTTGGACCTGTCGCCCAGGCTTGCGGTGCTGGCCGTCCGAGTGTTTTTTGTGCGTGGTGATAACCTGATTGGCTGCGCTCGCTACCATACCCACGCAAAGCCGCTGGCATGGCACCCAACGCCGTCAACTACGCAGCCGCTCTTTTTTCCTCAAGTCTTTTAGCAGCCCGTCTTTGCTTTGGATTAGCCGATTGGATTTTCGGCTCGCCTGGTGGTTGCTCTTTTTTCTTGTGCGGCCAGTCGCGGGCTTGCT
>DASRAT010000803.1:0-3032 GCA_035638015.1 Gemmataceae bacterium
CGCCCGCGTCCGGCAAGACCTTGGTATCGCCGAGGGACAGCTCCGCGATTACCAAGCCCGCCTTGGCAAGCCCTTCGAGCATGAATCCTACATGGCGGAGCTGACCACCTTGCGTGACCAACTCAAGACAGTGCTTTCCGGAGTGCCAACAGAGTCGGCAGCCGACCAGCAGCCTACGTCTAGCGAACTAGCCGAGCGGATCAAATCGCTCAAAGCCGCGCACACCATTGAGGCGACGCCGCAACGTGCCGGTAAACGCCGTGTTGCCGCCGAGCAGCCGGTCACCGCCCGCATCCGCCGCAGGACGGAAGTGACACCCGATGTTGCCGCCCGACCGAGCGAGATAGATACGGCACACCCAACAGCGCCGCAAACTTCACCCTGGAATGTCCAGATGACCTTCCAGGAACGCACTGCGAAACAGCGCAGAGAGCAGGATCAAGAGCCGAGTCTGTCTTGAATCATTTGCTCACAATCAACCCTGGTTGGAGAAAGCGATGTCGATGACAGGTCCCTCACGTAATTATCCTGCCGGCAAGAAGGAATTAACCCAATTTCACTCGCCAAAACGCGAATTCCGACCACCCCGCCGGCTCAGCTCCGGCTCAAGGATGCTGCCTTCCAAAGCTCCGCCCCCGCCTCCGCCAACCTTTGGTCGTGAGTGCGGAAAAATATTCCAGATTTTGCTTGCAATTTGACGGCGGTCAATTCAACATTACGACAATCGGAGAGTGATTCACCAATACAAGGCCTTTGGCTAGGTTCGCCAAGCTTATTTGGCCACATACGACAGGTGGGGCATGAACATACGAGAGCTTGTCAGACTTTGCATTTTGGTTGGTTACTGCGCCTGTGCGGTCTTACACTGGCCATTTACTACTCCTATCGAAAGCTACACCGTCGGTGATCATCCACAACATGTAGAACTGGCATTTCAATCAACGTCAGCTCAGCCGTGCCGCCTGTAATCCGGGCTAGTTGGCGGTGCCAATCGCCGTTCTGCGGAAATACTAAAGCCGATCGTAACCACCAATTTCGCTTGCAATTTCGACGCTCAAATGGCAAACGTTTGCCAATGTATAGCACCCTTTTGGAGAGGACGGCCGACCATAATCTACTTTAGTCAACGGGAGTTACATCGTGGCGAAGATAGTTGCAGGGGCTCTAGTTGCTTTGAATTGCGATTTCGACTATTCATTGTTGTCGCCAAAAAAGGCTGCGAACATCCAGCGTTCCGCAAATCGAATCCGCGGAAAAGTAAAGTGTACGATTGAAGATATCATCACTATCGGCCAAGAGTTGCTTTTGGTCAAAGAAGAATTACCCCACGGCCAATTCGGCCCGTGGTTGCTTTTGGAATTCGGATGGGTAGATCGCACAGCGCGCAACTTTATGGCGGTTGCGGAGCAATTCGGGCCCAAAACGGAAATGATTTCCGATTTGGCGATTAGCCCAACAGCCGCATACCTCTTGGCATCTGCGTCAACACCGTGGGAAGCTCGGCAGACTGCGTTGGATCGGGCAATTGCTGGCGAGCAGATTACCGCCTCAGTCGCACGTGAGCTGATCGGGGTAAAGAGGAAAACGATTGGGCGAAACCGTAAAGTGCTATCGGCGGACGAAATGTGTGATCGAGTCGAAAAAGTGTTGAGCCGCATTATCATGCAATGCAATCCAAAACATCTGTCCATTTTGTTCGACAAACTTCGGGCTTTTGCCAAAGAAAAGGAAACCGAACGTGGGGGCCACAAAAACGGGGCACAGAGTTCGGATGGACCGATCAGACCGCGCGCAACTGCTTAGCCTTGCCCGAATGCTGGGGCCCAAACCGGGAATGAGGCAGCGTTTGCCACCAGAAGTGCGGCATTGGCGCGAGTTGTCTTGCCCTCCTGCCTACTCCCCAAAAACTGATCCATGTAGTGCATGAAAACATGCCCTGGGAAAACAAAATAACTTGCACAGCCTATGGAGAAAAACGACAAAGACTCTTGAAACCAAAAGTAAGCTAGCTACCCTATTGTCCACAAGGTTAATGGCTTTCACAAGCAGCTGGGTGCGTAGGGTTTCCCGATGTTTGTCCGCACCAAAACGAAAAAACCCGCCGTCGCCCAGCTCAAACGCAAAAGGAGCTTGCAAAAATGGCTAAACGAATTGCAGTCACATTGGTTAAGGCGTGCGTTGCACTTTTGCTTTCAGCGTCCATTGATGGCTCCGGTCGCACATGGGCGGGCACTCCCGTTAATCCTTACGGAGGACCTTTTCTGCATTTCGAGGTACCGAGCTATTGGGTTGGGCAAAATGAGGGCACGGTGCCCGTAAATATCATACTAAGTGCTACGTCGAGTCAAACCGTTACTGTTACCTATCAAGCCACTGATGTGTCAGCGACGTGCCCCGGTAACTACGAAATGGACTATTATGTGTCCAATAGTTCAGCCACAAGCGGAACAGTAAGTTTTTGTCCTGGCCAGAGATCGAAGACTATCTATGTAACATTGATTAACAATAGCGTAACTGGCCGCCAGCGATTTAAGTTAGAACTAAGTAATCCAGTAAACGCCGCTCTTGGGTATGTGCGCAGCGCGAGTGTTGTTATCTTTCAAGACGGGCCGGCTGCGGTCAGCAATACGCCACAAGGCAAGGATCTTGTGTTTGCTGACGAAGTGATGTACGCGCATGCTATTAAAACCAACGCCTTTAAAAGAACATATAAAGAATCAATAAACGAACTAATCCATGTTCGGGATGCAAAGGAGAGCAAAATCACTTTAAGAATCTGGTATGTTGGAGTTGCAGGTGGGCCTGCTGAATTCGCAAAGCACGCCGTGGATAATGCGGCTGACAAGTCCACAAGCTACTTTGGTGGGCACGGGACCGGCAATAAGAAGGTGAGCGAGACCGTCCGTCTTGCTGCTAAGAAGGCATTCGACGCCAAGCCCAGGCCGGATACGGCCAAGTTTGGGCTTAATTGTTGTTTCCCTAATCCTTACAATCTAACGGTTCCAGAAAAAAACCGGCTTAAGGATATGGGA
>DASRAT010000804.1:0-11182 GCA_035638015.1 Gemmataceae bacterium
GATCTCGCGCTGGAGGTCGACATCAGCTATAGCACGCTTGACCGCATGAGCATTTACGCCGCGCTGCGTGTGCCCGAAGTCTGGCGCTTCGATGGCCATGCTCTAACTTTTCATGTTCTCGACTCGGATGGGCGTTATGCGGTCGTCCCACGGAGCAAAGCAATGGCCCAAGTCGAGTCGGTCGATTTGGCCGGTTTGCTGGCCTTGCGCGGTACGATGGATGAGAATGCACTTTTTCGTCAATTTCAAAACTGGGCACGACTGCGGTTCGGCAGTGCTGGGCAGTCTCCGCCGTGAACGTCAACCGATTACATCACAAACGCTTAATACCCTCGTCCGGCGCCGCGGGGAACCCGGCCTGCTTTTGCCCACGCTCCTCATTAAGGCGGCGTCTGTCCCGCTCATGAACCGGGCGACCCCACTTATCAAATTCCAGGCCGCAATTTGCACACGTGTGGCCGCCCCAAAGCGCCTCGCGCATGTTTTGAGGCATGCGCACCGCTGGGGCCGGCATACCGCATTCAGGACAACAAACCCTGTTGAAATTAATACCCAGCCGGCCGCGTTTCCGGATTGTGGAACGGACCAAAAACACAATGCCGACGATCATGGCTGCTAACAGAAGCGGCAAAACAATTAGCCATATCGTCGACTCAAAACGTGGCTGCAGCATGTCACTTGGCATGATTGCCCCTCCATTTCCAACTCGCTTGCAACACTTTCAAGGCTTACGAACTCGCAACGCCAACCTTGGCTCATTCGGAGTCCAACGCATTGGCGCCTGGTATTTCGATCATAGCTTGACCCTTAGCGGTCAATACCGCAACAGTATTTTAGCTATTTCGTCGTTTCGTGATTCTCTTCCGCTTCCATCACACTTTCGTGACCGTGGGACGAACATCCCCCGAACAAATCGTAATAATGGTCGTCACGCGGGCATTGCTGCTTTGGCGCAGGTGTTTCAAGGCGCCGTCAAAGGCGGCTTTGCTGCTGGCGTTGTCCCCATGGACCTCATGAAACCCATAAGCCTTGTCTTCCGCGATCACCAGCACGGCCCAGCCGAAGCGGACCCAGGTCAGCACTTTCGCGTCGCGCTCGCCACACTCCTTCAAGGCAATGTTCTCAGCGGCAAAGCGGCCGGGTTGGTTCCAGGCGTAGCCATAATGTCCTGTCTTGGGCGAGTAGGCAATAGCCCCGCAGCGGTTGGGGTCAATGCGGTAATTCTGCGCCGAAACCGGCATCGGGCAAAATGCAACAGTAGCGGCAAGCAGCAGCGCTGCGGCGACAAGTGCTTTCATGACTGAATTTCCTTAAGAGGCTTGGAGTGTGAATCGCATGGCCGCCTCCCCAAACGCGGCAGTGGCGCGTTTGTGACAAGAAAACTCCATCGAGATTTGCAATGCCTGGTTTTTCACGCCGACTTGGCCAAAACCCTTTCCCGGCACGCCTCGCGCTCCATGTTTCCCGTTGCCGCCGACTCTTTTCCTGTACCAGCCACGCTAAGAGGCGCTATGCATGCTTCGTTGCTCCGCGCCAGGGCCGGCCTCAACACGCCCGATTTGTGGACGTGATCTGCCGGCGCAGCGGCACTCGTATCTGCATTGTTGTTCGTCGCCACTTCCACACCCGGCTTCACCTTCGCCGCCGCCTTCTGCTCCTTCGCTGCTTCCGGCTTGCCCACCACGTAACTCAGCACCATCCGAATGGCCGAAATATTCCCGCTCTTGGCTTTCTCCACCAGCGCTCGCGCCACCGCGGCCATGTCCTCCGCCGTAATCGTTGCCAGCAATACCCTGCGCATTTCCGTCGCCACCAAGTCATTGGCCTCGTTCATTGTTGCACCCTTGTTGTATAATATACGTTTGTACACATATCGTCTATTATCATTCTTCGCATTCCCTCCGTCTTTGTCAAGGGCCGCCAAACTTTTCGTATCGTGGCAAACGCGGTCTACCCGCGCCGAGTTCCTGCGTATAAAGCTATAGCGTAAGTGGAGTGCGCACTTACTGCAGATGAAATCACTTCTTGGGGGGAGAGTTAAATGACTCGCAACACGTTTCGCAACTACATGGTGCTGAGCAGCCTGCTGTCGCTGGCGCTCCTGCACGCTCTATGGCCCACGGATGCGGCCCAGCCCGTGACGCTCGACGCCAAGGTGCTGGACGCCTTTGTGGCCCGCAATCCCGGCCCGGCCAACATGACCGGCCGCATCGTTCAGATTGTGGGCGTTGAAAGCAATCCGAAAATCGTCTACGTCGCCTCCGCGTCAGGCGGCCTCTTCAAGACCACCGACGGCGGCGATACCTGGAAAGCCCAGTTCCAAAACGAATCCAGTGTCTGCATCGGCGATGTCGCCGTCTCCAAATCCAACCCGAACGTCGTCTGGATCGGCACCGGCGAACACAACGTCCGCAACAGCGGCGCCTGGGGCGACGGCGTTTACAAGTCCACCGATGGCGGTGAAACCTGGACGCACATGGGCCTGAAGGATTCGCACACCATCGGCCGCATCGCCATTCACCCAACCAATCCCGACATCGTCTACATCGGCGCCATGGGCCACACCTGGGGCCCCAACAAGGAACGCGGCGTCTTCAAGACCATGGACGGCGGCAAAACCTGGGAAGTGTCGAAATTCATTGACGAGGACACGGGTGTCGTCGATCTGAAGATGGATCCGTCCGATCCCAACGTGCTTTACGCGGCCTTCTGGAAACATCGCCGCGACGCCTTTTCCGGCAGCGACAATCCCTCGATCTTCTTCACCGGCAAGCAAGGCGGCATCTACAAGACCGGTGACGCCGGCAAGAGCTGGGAGCAACTGCAAGTCGCCTTGCCGACCAGTGCCTACGGCCGTTGCGGCATCGACATATATCGCAAGAATCCCAATGTGGTTTACGTGGTTGTGCAAACCGATAAAACTCCGGTCGGCGAGGTCAATCAGGGCGGCGCCAATGGCGCCGGCGGCAATCCTGGTGCCGGTGGCGTTTACCGCTCCGACGACAAGGGCAAGACCTGGAAGCACCTCAACACCATTTGCCCGCGGCCCTTCTACTACGGCCAAATTCGCGTCGATCCCAATGACGACAATCGCGTCTATGTGCTCGGCGTGAACACCGCCATGTCCAACGACGGCGGCAAGAATTTCGGCGGCAAGGGCAAGGCCGTCATCGAAGGCGACGACCCTGGCGCCACTGGCGGTTTGGTCTCCCTGATTGGCGACGATGAGTTGCAGCAGACCGATCCCAAGAAGGCCGATCAAAAGAAGGATGACCCGAAAAAGGACGAACCCAAGAAAGACGATCAACCGCAAAAGAAGGGCGGTAAGGGTGGCGGTGGCGGCGGCGGCAAGGGCGGCGGCATGCACTCCGATCACCACGCACTCTACGTCAATCCCAGTGACTCCAATGAAGTTTGGCTCGGCACCGACGGCGGCTGGGGCGTTTCCCGCAACAAAGCCCAGTCGTTCACCGTCATCCGCGCCGCGGCGCTCGCCCAATTCTACGGCATCTCTGTCGATATGCGTAAGCCCTACTACATCTACGGCGGCTTGCAGGACAACGGCACCTGGGGCGGTCCCAGCGCGACCTATGATGAAACGGGCATCCGCCAGGGCTTGTGGTCCACCATCGGCATCGGCGGCGACGGCTTCCACACCGCCAACGATCCGACCGACTGGACCATCGTCTACGGCGAATCGCAATATGGCAACTTCGGCAAGGGCACAGCCGTCGGCGGCAAGGGCGGCAAAAAGGGCAAGGGCGGCGACCCCGACGACCCCAACGGCGGCGGACCGTTTAGCCGCGACGCGCAGCGGAGCGCGTATTTCGCCACCTCCTTCTTCCAAGTTCAACCCGACAAAAAGGCTGACCAAAAGAAGGACGACCCCAAAAAGGACGATCAGAAAAAAGACGACCCGAAAAAAGACGAGCCGCAGAAAAAAGGCGGCGGCAAGGGTGGTGGCGGTAAGGGCGGCGGAGTCAAGGCTCTGGGAGAGCGCTTCAATTGGTCTAGCCCGCTCGTGCTGTCTCCCCACGATCCCAAGATCGTCTATTACGGCGGCGCTTATTTGCTCGCTTCCGAACGCGGCGCCAACTGGAAAAAGATTAGCCCGGACCTGACCTGGGGTCCGGACAAGGGCGGCAAGGGCGGCAAAGGCCGCAACTGGGCCCACACGCTCTTCACTATCAACGAATCTCCCAAAAAGAAGGGCGTGATCTGGACCGGCGCCGACGACGGCCGCATCATGGTGACCCAAAACAATGGCGAAACCTGGACTGATGCCAGCCTTCCCGGCGTCCTCAAGGACGGTTGCGTCTCGCGTGTCGAGCCGTCTTACCATGAAGACGGCACCTGTTATGTCAGTCTCACGCGCTATCGCAATGACGACCGCAAGCCGTATGTATTCAAGACCACCGACTACGGTAAAAACTGGACGAACATCAGCTCCAATTTGCCCGTGGACGGCAGCGTCCATGTGGTCATCGAATCGTCCCGCAACAGGAACTTGCTCTTCTGCGGCACCGAGTTTGGCCTGTTCGCCTCGCTGAACGGCGGCCAGTCTTGGCACCAGATGAAGGGCGGCATGTCTACGGTGGCGGTCCATGACCTTGTCATTCATCCGCGCGACCGCGATCTGGTGGTCGGCACCCACGGCCGCAGCATCTATATCTTCGACGACATCTCGCCGCTGGAGCAGTTGACGCCGGAGGTACAGCAAAAAGTCGGTCATCTGTTCGACGCCCGACCGGCGGTGGCATTCAAGACGACCAAGTCGGCCGCGCCCAAGAGCAACGAGTTCGTGGGCCAGAATCCGGCCTATGGATCGATCATCCGGTACAACCTGCGGAACGCCGCCAAGGATGCGTCGGTCTCTATCTACGATTCGAAGGGCAAGGAACTCGCCGTTCTCAAGGGACCGGGCAACGCCGGCATGAATCAGGTCGTTTGGAACCTGCGTGCCGCCGGCGCGGATGGCACGGTCGAGGCCGGAGAATACCTGGCTGTTCTGCGAGCAGGAGATTTCAAGGAAGGCAAAAACATCCGCGTGGAGGCGGAAGTAGCCCAGAAGTAATCGTGCAATAGCAATAACCAAATGGAGCGCGTGGGTTTCCCACGCGCTCTTTTCATGCGCGGATCGGAAAACTGGGAAATGTGGATTTGACAATGCCACCGCTGGCGGCCGGGGCGGACTGATGCACTTACACGGAACTCAAGCCGGCGGTTCCGCCGCTTCCTGAGTGGCTTGCTTGAGCGGTCCGCGATAAGTGATGCGGCCCTTGGTCGTGTCGTAGGGCGAAATAGCCACGGTGACGATGTCGCCGGGCAATATGCGGATGAAATGCTTGCGCATCTTCCCCGCGATATGGCAAATAAGTTCGTGCCCGCTGTCCAGCTTGACGCGAAACTGCGTATTCGCCAGCGCCTGGAGCACTTTGCCTTGCATCAAGAAATGTTCCTCTTTCGCCATACCAAAACCCTCGTGGCAGGGGTGCAATTGTTCACACTCAGATAGCATTACGGTACGCCGCGGGAAGGGTTTCGGCCAGAGGAGACTTGCAGGTCACTGGCGCCGTTTGGCTTTGCGAATTGGAAGTACACCGGCCGCCATACCGGCGGACTCATCGACGCCAAAGCCTCTTGGCGATTTCTGCTCCCCGGATTTCTCTTCAATCTGTCACAACTGCCAATCCATTCGCTATTTGTTAGCGAAGTCGAAACCACACACCAACATTCGCAGGAGTTAACCATGCGTCAATCCATTTTGATCGTCGCCTTGATGCCCGTGTTAGCCATTGCCACACCGACGGGCACCGTTTCCGCCAGCCCGTTGCCTCAGTCCTCGGCTTACATGGGCAGTTATAGTGGCTATTACACCACCTCCATCGGCGGGGGCGGCACGCAAAAAGGCGCCGTCGCCGTGACGGTCGGCTCCAACGGCGTTGTGGCAGGGGTTTGCGTGAACAATACGGTGGGCCTCAAAGGCACGATCACCGGCACCATCAACTCTCGCGGCGAGTTTTTCGGCACGCTGACGTGGAACGACGGCTCCGTGTGGGACCTGCGGGGCACGCTCCGCAAGACAGCCAACGGCCGGTTGCAAGGGACGGTAAACCAGTACGCCCGCAATGGCTTGTTCGCTTCGGGCCACTTGGACTTGCCGTCGATTTGACTCCAGTAGCCGCTTGCGGCTTAGCATTCAGCGCTAAACCGCAAGCGGCTGGCTTACGGCCACGGATTCCAATCGCCCCAGCTGTCCAGATAACGCCGCAGCGCCGGAATTTGCTCCACTCGCGCCGTCAAAAACTCCTTGGCCTTGAGCACCAATTCATGCTCTCTGGCCAACGTCAGCTCCCCCGTCATCACCCGCGTCCGCAGAAAAACGAAATACAAATCCAGCGTGTCGAACATGCAATAGTCGTTGATGGCGTCGAGTTTGCCTTCGAGAAACATTGGATAGACTTGATTGCCCGAAACCTCCATTTTGCCGGGTTTGCCCAATAGTTTGGACAGCACATTTTGCCCCAGGCCCATGCGAATCGCGCCGTAATTGGACAGAAACTCCATCACATCGATGTGCATCGAGTCAAACCGTTTGCGGCTCTGCGTGTAAGCGGGGGGGAAGGTGCAGCCGTAGCGGAACGCGGCCATTTCCAACAGCGGCAGATCGAAACCGCGGCCGTTGAAGCTGACCAGTCGCACGCGGCCTTTGTACTTTTCCAGCATCTTGGCCAGCCCGCTCCAGAATTGTTCGACAATTTGCCGAGGTTTGTAATGCGGCTCGTCCACGCGGGTGACGGCTTGAAGCCCAAAGTCCGCACCCACGCGCAGGATGCATATGGCGACGGGAAATTGAAAAGGCACTGGCACAAAATCGGAGCCGCTGCTGCTCTTGGCTCGCAAATCGTCTTGCAAGCGCCGGACCGCCTCTTCCGGAGCGACGTTCTCGCCCGGATGCTTGACGGCCGCGAGCAGTTTGCCGTCGGGCACACTCTCGGTATCGATGATCAAATAGGCAGGATCGCCATTCTCACGGGCTTTCGCTTCGGCAGCTGGGGTCATGGTGCCTCACCTGAAATGGGAAGTGGCCGTCCACAATGTAGCCCGCCATTGGGCGTCGGCAAGCTAGCGCTCTGGCCCAAAGCAGGCCCAAAATGATATGCTGTCCTGACCAACGAGCGGCGGGGTTTATCCCCGCCGGGCTCCTCACCATAATGAACACGCGTCGTCCATGGAAAGCCGAAGATGCCCGAAAGCCCCACAACATCCGCCGTTGCTGCCACCCCAGGCGACCCTGGCCAGCAACCGCCCGCGACATCCAACCGCTCCGCGCTTTTGATTGTCTTTTTGGTAGTGTTCATCGACTTGTTGGGTTTTGGCATCGTGCTGCCAATCTTACCTCGCATTGGCAAAGATTACGTATCGGTGTTAATTCCTGGTCAGGACCGCCGGGTCTTGGTCGGCATCGTCGTTGGCGGCCTGATGGCGATGTTTTCACTCATGCAGTTTCTTGTGTCCCCCATTTGGGGTCGCGTGTCTGATCGTGTGGGACGGCGGCCCATATTGCTCGTGGGACTGGGCGGGTCGGTCGTGTTCTACGCCTTGTTTGGCTTTGCTTGTTCGCTGTCCGCCGGGGAACATGCGGCTTTGGCCCTTACGCTGATGTTCGCGGCCCGCATTGGCGCCGGCATTGCCGGTGCCACCATTGCCACAGCCCAGGCCGTCATCGCCGACAGCACACCGCCCGACAAACGTAAACACGGCATGGCACTGATTGGCGCCGCCTTTGGCATTGGTTTCACTTTTGGCCCGTTGCTTGGCGCCCTGGCGTTATTCCTTTTTTCTGACGCTGCCGGCCAATCGGAACATGTTGAAGCCGTCGGCTACATGGCGTCGGCCTTGTCGTTCGTAGCGTTGTTGTTGGGGATTCGCTTGCTGCCGGAGACACGGCAATTCGACAAGACGCCGCCCCTGGATCGGCGTTGGGTGGACTGGTCGGCCATGCGGAAAGTGCTTAAGAACCCGGCCATCGGGCCTGTGGTGATCGCATTTTTCCTGGCCACGGTTGGTTTCGCCAGCTTTGAAACCACACTTGCCCTGTTCTTGCAAGGAGTGCTCGGATTGGGGGAGAAAAACAGCTATTTGTATTTCGCGTACATTGGCGTTGTTTTGATGATAACGCAGGGGTTCATTTATCGCCGGTTGGCTTCGCGTTTTAGCGAAGCGACGTTTATGCTGATGGGAATCGTTTTTATGGCCGCCGGCTTGTTGGGCCTGGGTGTAGTGACCTGGGCCGCCTGGCAAGGCGTGATGGGCAATGCAAGTTTGATGACATTGGTTTTGGCGGCATTGGCCGTCGCGGTGGTGGGCTTCGCCTTCATGACTCCCTCAGCGCAAGCATTGATTTCTCGCCGCACCGATGTGAATCAGCAAGGGGAGGTCTTGGGAGTCAACCAATCGGCGTCCGCTTTGGCGCGAATTGCGGGACCAGCCATTGGACCGCCGCTTTACATGCTGACTGATCCGCCCTTGTTGCCCTATGCCTTCGCGGCAGTGTTGCTGTTGTTGATGTTGCCAATGATGCCCAAGATACGAAAAGGCTAAACGAGACATTGCGAAAGGATTCGCCATGACCCCCTTGCACGAATACCAAGCCAAACGGATCGCCATAATCAAACCCAGCGCCCTGGGCGACATTGTCCACGCCCTGCCCGTGCTTGGCGCCTTGCGGCAACGCTTTCCCTCGGCCCATATCGCCTGGGTGGTCAACCGCGCCTACGAACCATTATTGCAAGGCCATGCCGACCTCGATGCCACCATCGCTTTCGACCGCAACGCGGGACGAAGCGGCCTCGCCCCAGCAGTTTTGAGCTATTTGCGTTTTTTGACAAACCTGCGCAGCCAGCGTTTCGACCTGGTCATCGATTTGCAAGGTTTGCTCCGTACCGGCATCATGGTCCGTGTCAGCGGTGCAGCCCGGCGTGTTGGTTTGGCAACAGCCCGTGAAGGCGCCACTTACGCTTATACCGATCGCATCGCAGTGCCTGACGCCGACAATCTTCACGCCATCGATCGTTACTGGCTGGTTGCCGAAGCGTTGGGCGTGAAGAACAAAGACATACGTTTCAATGTCCCGCTGGCCCCGGCCGCGGTGCAATGGGCGCTCAATGAACTTAACAGGTTGCCGAGGCCGTGGCTAATGTTAGGCGTCGGCGCCCGCTGGATGACCAAGCGCTGGCCCAGCCGACATTTCGCAGCTCTGACGAATGACGCCCAGCGCCGCTTTGGCGGCACCGCGATTTTCGTTGGTGGACCGGACGAATCAGCCCTCGCCCGCCTCACAGCCGCCGATTTGTCAGGACCCGTTTGCGATCTTACCGGTAAAACAACATTGCCCCAGCTCGCCGCGGTTTTAAGCCTGGCGGACATGATGCTCGCCAACGACACAGGACCATTGCATTTGGCCGTCGCCTTGGGTCGCAAGGTGGTGACGCCCTTCACCTGCACGAAGGTCCGCCTCACCGGGCCCTACGGCCAACAGCACCGCGCTGTAGAAACAGGAGTATGGTGCGCCGGCAGCCTGGTGAAAACCTGCGACCGTCTGGATTGCATGAATGAACTGACGCCGGCCAAATTGTGGCCGCACGTCGAGGAGGTCTTGTCCCAATGGCAGAACGCCAACCGAGTCGCCTGATTCTGGCCAGTGCCTCCTGGGGCCGCCGCCAACTGCTGGAGCAGGCCGGCTACCATTTCGAGGTCAGCCCCTCCCATGTAGATGAGCCGACGGGCGAAGGAATCAAAGACATTCGCGGTTTCGTGCAGCATGTCTCTTGGCTCAAAGCCGCCGCGGTAGCCCCACATTTCGAGAATGCGATCATTTTGGCGGCCGACAGTGTCGGCTGGATTGACGGCCAAGTCATCGCCAAGCCCGCGGACCGCGACGACGCCCGCCGCATCTTGCGTTTGCTGCGCGGCCGGGACCATGAATTGTGGACCGGCGTCATCCTTTGGCGCCGGCCAGACAACATCCAACTGGCCTGGCAAGAATGCAGCCGCGTTGCCTTCAAGGCGCTCGGCGATCACGAGATCGAAACCTATCTGGAAACGCGGATGTGGGAAGGTTGCTCGGGGGCCTATGCGGTGCAGGGGCTGGATGATCCCTATGTTCGGGTAGTGGAGGGGACGGTTAGCAATGTAGTGGGATTGCCGATCGAGACGCTTGAAAAACTACTGGGTGATTTTCGCCTACAAGGATGATCCTATCCTCGGCAACAAACCTGTACAATGAATGGGATTGGCTTACCAAAGAATGGAGCGTTGTCATGGAGATGTCAGTGTTAATTGAAGCGGTGAACGGAAATGGCTACCGGGCGCGAACCGTGGAGCATTTCGGCGTTAGTGCGGAGGGAGCTACGCGCGAAGAAGCATTGTCAAAATTGAAGGCGGAGGTCGATTGCTTGCTGCGAAACGGAGCGGAATTGGTGAAGCTTCAGGTTGGCACCGACTCCGATCCGTGGTTGCCTTATGCCGGCATGTTTAAGGATGATCCCGATTTCCAGGAGGTTAAAGAAATCATGGCCGCAAATCGGCGTCAAATGGACGAGGATCCTGAGGTGCCATGAATCGGTATGTACTGGACACTGACATCCTGACGCTTTTCCAGGAAGGCCACCCCGCAGTACTTCAACACCTCCAAAAACACTCACCCGACCAACGGGCGATCAGCATAATCACCGTCGAAGAAGAACTGCGGGGCTGGTACACCAAACTCCGCCGGGCCAACAAGCCCCGCCTCCTTGCCAGTGCCTACCAACGCTTGGCGGATGCAGTGGGCTTCTTTTCCAAACTTGCGATATTGTCGTTTACGGAGTCGGCTATCGCACGCTACGAGCAACTTAGAATAGCCCACAAACACGTTGGCAAAAATGACCTGCGAATCGCGGCCATCGTATTGGAGCACGGCGACATACTGGTGACGCGCAATGTCAAAGATTTCCAAGGAATCTCCAGCCTCAAGATTGAGGATTGGTCGAAGTAAAGCATTCGTAACCGTTCACCCTGGAATAAGCCTGGGTGTAGCCTGATGGGAGCGATGTGCTTGCAGCGCGTCACATAGAAATCGCCAAGCCGGTTTGCTTTGCTGACGGAGTGTCTGCACGACGGTCAGGATTCGCGCTACGAA
>DASRAT010000805.1:0-4492 GCA_035638015.1 Gemmataceae bacterium
TTTTCGCTCATCATGCTGGCGTTCAATTTGGCGTTTGTGTCGCCCGAGACAGTCCGCTGGGCCTTGGCAAGGTTTGGACCCAAAGCCAAAGTGCCCGCGGAAAGCACGACACCGCCGGTGCAAGAGCCGACCGACCATGAAAAGCCAAAACCCACGGCGATTGTGCGTCAGGAAAGGCCCGTGATCAAGGGAGCGGCCACCCACGTGAAACGCAAACATTGATGTACCACAAGCTGTTACCTTGTGCGAAGGCGGGCACAAACTAATAGCTTGTGCTACACCATATTAGGCTATCCCTTGATCGAGTTGATAAACCAGATGCGCCATTCTTGCTGGAATCGGCGGAGCATTAGATCCACGTCGTTGTGAATCGCCTGAATCCGCTCAATATCCTCGATGAGGCGGTCTTCCGTCAGCCCGGCAAAGATGAAGTCCTTGATCTTGTGGAGTTCTCGAATCAGCTCATTAATGTCCACCAGCGTCATTTCGGCGTTCTTGATGTGCTTGTCTTTGTTGGCCAAGAGCTCCTGGATCAGTGCCGGGTCGTTGCCTGCCTGATTCAGGTCGGCCTTGTCCTTCTTGTCGGCGTCAGGAGACAACTCTCTGTGGAGCTTTTGCACCAGTTCCTCCGCCTTGGGGAACAGGCCATTCTGGGTCGTCAACGCGCTCAGCGGGTCTGAAACATTGGTTTTGAGTCGTCCGATCCGCTCTTGTTGAAAGCGGTTGAATTCCATTTCACGGACGATGGCTTCGAAGCGGACTAGCACAGCCTTGGAGGTGATGCCGCCGTCGCGCACCGCTTTGCGGGCGGCGTCGGCACGCAGCAGCATTTTGACCGGATCATCGGCCGCCTTGCGATAGGAGAAGAGTTCACTTTCCAGGTTGCCGCGTGATTTTTCCAGCTCTTTGACGACCTGGTCCAACAGATCGTAATATTTGCGCTGGTCGATCATCATCAGCGACAACAGCTGGTTCTCGGAGATGATCAAAAAGCTGTACAGCGGGCTGGCGGAAGTCACGCCCGGGCCGGTGTCCACGTTGGTGTCGGTGGCAATGATCGTCACCCGCAGGGCGTAGTGCTTCTGCACCGCCTGGGAGCCGATGGCCTTGACGAAACGCAGCTGCTCCTTGACGTCAAAGCCGAAAACGGGATCCTCGCTTTGCAATTCGTACCGGGTAAGGATTTTCTTTTCCGGGTCCTTTTTCAAAAGCTCGGCAGTGGCCTCGATTTGGGCCGCATCGCCTTGGAGTTTCTTTAGGACCTTGGCCAGGGCCTCGGCGGCGTCGTTGGCGGCCAGTGAATCCAGGTCGGCTCGCTCATTGCTGTCGTGGATACCGGTGAAATCCATCATTTCGCGCAGGAACCCACCCGTCTGATTGGCATCCTTGAGCCGCTCGGCAAATGCGGCCAGCGTCCGCTTCTCCGGTGAGAAGGGCAGGATTTCCAGCAGCAACTTGCGATTGGCCGGCTGGATCAACAACAGCCGAGCCAGTTCTTGCGTCGTGGCGTCCTCGGGCGCGCGTTTGTTGAGCCACCATTTGGAGCGCTCCAGGCCGACAATATCGGTGCGTGGCGGCGGCGGCGGCAGCGAGCCGTCGTTGACAATGTTGGCCAGCCCACCGTAATAACCAACCGCGAAAAACCCGAAGGCCGACGGGCCAGGCACGTAGAGTAATCCGCCGGTGGCAATCTCGCCGCCCATCGCGCGCGAAGGCTTCTTGGCCGCGCCCTTGCCTTCCACCGACTTCGCGTCGGTGGGATCGGCGAAGATGTTTTGAAAATCGATTTCCTGAAGCTCGTACTTGTATTCCAGCTTGGCCAGGCCGTGGTCGTCCTCGACCTTGCCGCGCCACTTGATAAAGGCGTCGGGCGTGATGACAAAGCGCGGGCCGCCGGCGATTCCTTTGAGGCTCTCATCGGTGGCGTGCAACACGCGTGGCGACGTTAGTAGAGACAGCTCATTGATCCGCGGCGCCTGATCCACCAGTGGCATGATGATGACCCGCCGGCTGCCCTTGACGCCAAACTCGTCCTTGTACTCAAAGTCGAATTCGATGATCCGCTGCACATCCGTGAAACTGCAGCTAAAAGTCTGCCGGTCTGCCGCCAGTTGCACGATGGCCGGCACCGTGATCGATGTCTTTTCCTCGCGTTTTTTGACATCTGGCTCGCCGATGCGAACTTCCTTGAGCTTGCGGTCGCCGTGGGCGATGAGCGTCACGTTGGTGCCCAGCGGCACGGCGATCAGCGTGAAAGCCCCGCTCGTGGACACGCCGACGGAGCTGATTTTTTGCCGCTTGCCCTTGAGCAAGCCGGGATTCTCGGGCATGCGGTAATAGAGGTAAGCCGGCTCCTCCTTGTCGATCATAAACCGGTCGATGGCCGGCGGCGGCACCAGGGTGATGTCGCGCCAGGGCGTCCAGTAATCCTGGGTGGAAATCGAGAACTGGCACGATTCGCCGAGCTTGGTTAGCGAGAAAATGAATTTGTGATTGTTCACGGCCACGCAGTTGTTGGTGCCGCTGCCGCCCTTGGCTTTGCGATGGGCCACGACTTCGTTTTCGTCCGGATCGCTTAGCTTTCTGACAACGCGGACCAGGTGAGGATCGTTGGCCAGCTCTTCCAGCTTGGCGAAAATCGCCTGGAGCTTGTCGAACTGGGCCTTGTGCTGGACGCTCATGGCGGCGGCCACCGGCTGTTCGCGGGATTGCAACAGCGCCGCCTCGACCGCCGTTCCGGCCAGCGCCCCCTCAACCGTTTTCTTCTTGGCCTTGGCGTCAACATATTGCAATTGCAACTCGATCTTATCCACGGTCCATTCGTGCCAGTCGAGCATCTTGGCGAGCCCCTCGGCGATGGGCGGGGCGTCCTTGGCCCCGCTGCCGCGATCAACGATCTGAAGGAGCTTGGACTGGCCTTCTACGTCAGGTTGAACAAAGGCGCCATAATAGCCGGCCGCTGCGAAACCAAAGGCAGACGGGCCAGCCACATTCTGAAAACCGCCCGCAACGATGCCGGTGGCCCGCAGGCGCAGGTCGCGCCAGACATGGCCGCTGGTCATGCCCTGCCAGCTCTGGTCCGCATTGACGGCGCTTTCAGGCACGCGTGCGTCGAGGTCGTCCAGGTCGACGATCCAGTGGTCCCAATCGGCGGGAAGTTGCACGTCAAGCATGTCGGACGGCAGCAAATTCTTCAGATCGCTGAACCGCATCGCCCGCCAGCCGCGCGGCGCCGTTTGGCGATCGTCGTCGGCAATGGCCCAGCGTACAAAGCGGACCTTGACATCGGGCCGCTCTTCGTCACGCGGCACCTGCAATTCCTTGCCGGGGAAGCGAACCAGCTCGATCATGGTGTTGGGCGGCCAGTACGAATCCCTGAGTAGCACATCGCGCTCGGCCCAGATGCTGGCGGTGTGATGGAAACGGACCGCGAAATCGACCGGTGACGCACCATTGGCGATGCACCAGGTCAGGCCGACCAGCAGATAAATGCCGCCCGTCGCAAACGCCGCCAGGCCGACTTTGAACCACAGTCGCCGCCAGCGAAAAACCGCACGGACCGGCAGACTCTGAACACGCTCGGCTGCGTCCCGGATGGTCTTGTCCACCATGGCTTGAGAGTAGCCGTATTTCTCCGAGAGTTTGGGATCGGCCAATTCGACGGCGGTAATCAAGCGGTCACCCAATTCATTGGGGAAGCGCCGCTCCAGCAGCATGGCCACGGCGGCATCGCTGAATTCCTTGAACAGTCGAAAGAAGATTTTGTAGACGACATAAGCGCCCAGGCCGATGACCGTGATTGCCAGGATGGTCACACGAATGACAGTGGCCGGCAATTCGCCGGTACTATCCTCAAAGGTGTAGAGCCAATCAAAAGAAAAAGCCGACCAGGGCAAAAAATCGCACGCCAGCCCAAGCCAGAAACACATGGCCACAAAGAAAACCGTGAGGGCGATGCCTTCGACCAGCACGTAACGGAAGATGACGCCGCGAATCGTCTGCAGCGGATGGCGGACGCGGCGGTCAACGTCGGCTCGATCAAACGGCACGACGGGGGACGTTACGGTGGCCATAGCGCAAATCTCCAACATGAACTTCCATCACTATGCGGCAACGCCGCATGGTGGGACGGCCTTCCCAGGCCGTCCGGACGGCCTGGGAAGGCCGTCCCACAAAATCATCTCCGCCCCGCAGCCGCTCACGCCAGCCGCAGCATCTTCCGCGTAAACCATTCCAATGAAAGCAAAAATCCAATCAGCAACAACATCCAGGTGAAGTCCACCTTGAGCGGCCACCAGGCCGGTTCGGCGATGACCTGGACCAACAGCAAAGCGGCCAGATAAACCACCATGCCTGCGATAATGGCCAACACCCAATAATAGCGCTCGGCGATGAGCAGAATGCCGGCCGCCGTCAACAAGATCAGCGGCGGCACGACGAAGAGCACGCCAAACGCCGAGGGCTGGAACAGTTCCGAAGGAATCGTGTACGA
>DASRAT010000806.1:0-8706 GCA_035638015.1 Gemmataceae bacterium
CGAGGAATGGGTCATACACTGTGGTGCCTGATCAGTTTTCGGATAGGACAGTCTACGCCTGGATGACACCCCGGGCGCGAGTCCGGCGTCACTTCGTTGGCGCTAAGTCCGCGCCTGACCGCAGCGAGGCGGGGGCAGTGCTGGTTTGTTGCCGACCGCAGGGTGGCACTCAACCTCCTCGCGGCGCGCCTAATCTGTTCTCCCGTCAACGCCCTGCCTCTTCCAGTGGCTACATTCCTTCGCCCCTCCGGGGCGACAATTAAGGTGAGGATGAACGGCATCCACGGGTTGCGCTGCGCCCGCCTGGCGGCGGGCTGCGCTCCACCCGTGGCTACATTCTGCCGCCCCTACGGGGCTTGGTTGTGGGCAAACCGTTCGGCACAAGCTGTCAGCTTGTGCTACGGGGCCAAGGTCTTGTTGTTGTGGGCGTTCTTCTCAAGGCCCCACTCGATTCTGAGCTTTCGCCCAGTCGCCGACGGTTCCTTCCAGGGTGATGGTCTTGCGGTCGCGCCAGACGCGCATCTGGATGCGCTGGCCGGGGGCCATGGCGCTGATGAGGTTGATCAGGTGGTTTTCATTGCGGATCGTGATGGTGTCCACTTGCAGCACCACGTCGTTGGCCTTGAGGCCCGCGGCGGCGGCTGGGGTGCCTTCGTAGACGCGCTCGACCCAGGCGCCTTGCACTCTGTCCAGGCCCAGTTTGAAGGCGTCGGCCGGTTCGAACTGGCCGGCCACCTGAAGGCCCAGATAGCCGCGGGACACTGCTCCCTTTTCCAGGAGTTCCTTCCCGACGCGCTTGGCGAGATTGATCGGGATGCTGAAGGCCACGCCGCTGTTGCTGCCGGAATGGGAAGCGATGGCGGTGTTGATGCCGATGACGGTGCCTTTCATGTCGACCAGCGGGCCGCCGCTGGAGCCGGGGTTGATGGCGGCGTCGGTTTGCAAAAAGTCCTTGATGCGAATGGTGCTGCCCAGGCTGACCTGGCCGCGATCGCGGGCGCTGAGGATGCCATGCGTCACGGTTTGGTTGAGGCCAAATGGGCTGCCGAAGGCCAGTACCCATTGGCCGATCTTGGTTTGGTCGCTGTCGCCGAGCGGGACGGTTGGCAGAGAGCCGGGGGCGTCGAGGCCGATGAGGGCGACGTCGGACTCGGGATCGGTCCAGACGCGATTCGCCTTGAAAATACGGCCGTCGGCGAGATGGATGGTGATTTTCTCGGGCAACGCTTGCGAGACAACGTGGTTATTGGTCAACACCAGGTGACCCTTGTGATGTGGCAATTGCACGATGACGCCGGAGCCGGATTCCTCGACAGGTTTGGCCTTGGCGGTGCTGCCGGGCACGACCTTGGGCGGCTTGACCGCCTCGACCGACACCACGGCCGGCAGGACTTGCTTGGCAATGGCCTCGAAGCGGTCGCCGAGGGCGATGACGGGTTCGGCCGCGGTCGGGGCACCAAGGGTGGTGCCTTGCTGGGCAGTGGCGGGCATGACCAGCAGCGGCGGCACGGTCACGGCGGCCGTGCCTCCCAGGATGGCGCAGCTGCCGACGAACAGAAAGGTGGCGAAGCGGTTCATGGGAATGATCCTTGGCTTCCAGCTGTCAGCTATCAGCACTGGTCGGACGTGAAATCGAGGCTGATGCCCGCGCTTCCGCATGCGATGGGACGTGTCGGAAGGCATCGCAGGGGAATTCTAAAGGGCAATCGCGGGCGAAATGCAGGAAAAGTGTTGTCGGCGTCAGTTTTTTCTGGTCGGAGGCAACGTATAAACCGAATAGTCTTCGCGGTTTGACAGGGTTATAAAACAAGTGCAGCCCCCGCCAACCGTATGGATTGGCGAGGGCTGCATTGTGTAGCTAATTTGCTAAGCCGCAAGCGGCTCACCGGGTGCCGATGTCCATCTCGATGTCGGACAAACTGACATCGCGCTGGTCATCTCCCCCCGCGTCGGCATCGGAGATTTTGTCCCAGTTGCCGGCCGCTCGGCCGCCGCCCCAGCTACCATAGACTTCCATCTCCCGCTGACATTCGATGCAGGTCATGATGAACGGAAGCGTATTCAAACGAGCAACAGGGATTTTCTTGCTACAGCCTTCACACAGGCCATAGGTTCCCTGCTTGAGTTTGTTGATTGCGCGCTCGATGAGCAGGAGCTCGCGCGACTCCAACTCGGCCAGCTGGGAGGCGACCTCTTCGCTGCCGGTGTCGAAGGCGAGATCGGCACTATCGCCGGTGGCGTCGCCCTTATGGGAGTTGCTAAGATCCTTCAGGTCTCCGCCGAGCCGTTTACGAAGCTCGTCGCGGCGGGACGTGAGGGACTTGTGCAGTCTCAACAAGGCGTCTCGTCGTGCCATGGGTCACCACCTTTCTTGAAGCACATCCGTGGTTGCTGTTCCGTATGGGCGTTCCTAGAAGCAATATAGGTGCCGTATCTTGCAAAAAGCAAATCCGCGCAGCGGATTTTATTAAATCCCGCCTTTATCGCACATCCCGCAGTCCGCGGAAGACAAGAGGAGATGATGCCTTGTGCTCGATTTGTGTAATTCACCAGCACGCTGTTGCAATATGGTGCGCGCGGTGGATTTTCGGAACTATATCTGACGGACGATGGTGAAGTTGAGAAAATCCCGGACTGAAAAGGGGGAATGTGTCCCAGGGCAGCTGTAAATCAGCGCTGATCCATGTGGGCCACAGAACCGGCGTGACCCGTTTCGAGGCGGAATTGACGTGAATTTGAGCAGGGGTGCCTTAAAATTGGACGGCTGAATGGGTGCCGGCACCCGTGTGTTAGCCTTGTGATCGTCGAGACGGCATGCAACGAATCCGGCCCCAAATCACCAAATTGTCCACTCAAATGAGTTTGACGCAAGGCGTTTCAATTAAATATGTTGCGGTGTTTTTCGCCGAACAGATTTGGCCTGGAGGATGGGGAATCCATGCCGTAAATGTGATACCCCCCTATGCAATGAAACGAAATCCTAACGGGGCTGGAATCCCGTTTGCTGTGAGGGCAGACCTTGAAGCTGGAGCATGCGAGCCCGTGCGGCATCGGCCTGGCGTGTGCCAGGGAAGGTAAGAATGACCCGTTCCAGGCATAACATCGCCTGCTGGGGTTGGCCTTTTTGCAGCCAGGTTTCGGCCAGGGACAGGTACATATCCGCCAGGCGGGTGGTCATGCTTTCACAGCTTTTTTGCATCCATTCGGGATTGCTGCGAATGGCCGTGGCCATTTGCTTCGCCTCGCGGGCTTCCGGCAGATCCCCGTAGCTGGCGCTCAAGAGGTCACAACGGTCCAGGCAACACAGCCATTGCTCGGTGCGATAGTCTTCCTTGGCCTGGGCCAACAGTTCACGGGCACGTGTAAGCCGTTGCACACCTTTGATTTCTGGCGTCTTGGCGATGCTGGTCAACATGCCGGCCGCTTCCGGGGCGGCCGTGGTGCCGGCATAATCCTTGACAAGTTTGGTCAAAACCGCCGAAGCTTCATTGGTTTTGCCCTTGTCGAGCATCTGTTTGGCCTGGGCCAGTTCGGCGGCGGCCTGTTGCTCCAGTTGCTGGAGAAGGTTGGCGGCATTGACTTGCACGGGTCGGGTCTTGCCGTCTTCCAGGATCGTTTTGAGCAGGGCCACGCCCTTGGCGTAATCCTTTTCTCCAATGGATTTTACGGCAATCTGATAATCGCGGAGCATCCAGTCGGGATTGCTGACGGCGGCAAGCACACGCTGCAAACTGTCGTGAAAACGGGCTGCATCCTGATAGCCTTCCACGGTCATCAGGATCTTGCCGTCAGGCCCGGCGAGGATGATCGTGGGGAAAGCGCGGACGTTGAGCAGTTCGACCAGCTTTGGCTCTTGCGAGGCAAAAACTTTGAGCGGCACGAACTTGTCGTTCATGACCTTGGCGACGGCAGGATCGGCAAACGTGTCACGCTGCAGCTTGACGCACCACGGGCAATTGTCAGTGGTGAAATAAAGAACCAACGGCAGGCCTTTTTTGTCGGCTTCCTTGCGGGTTTCATTGTAATCGTGGCGAAATTGGATGTCCGCGAATTGGGCCGAAGCCAATGCGGGACAGAGAAGGTATCCAACGGCGGCAAGGAGAGTCGCAAGGGTGAGTCGCATGGTCGTGATCCTTCAACAACGAGCCGCTGGCGGCTCAAGCGCGCGGGTGGGCTTTCTGGTAGCTGTCTTGCAAGCGCTGCGTCGTCACGTGCGTGTAAATCTGCGTCGTTCCCAGGCTGCGGTGGCCCAAAAGCTCCTGGACGCCACGGATATCGGCGCCGTTGTCGAGCAAATGGGTCGCGAAACTGTGACGCAGACTGTGCGGGCTGGTGCGTGAATCCAACCCAGTTTGGGCCAGATATTTCTCCAACATTCGGCCAACGCTACGGGTCGTCAATCGGCCGCCGTGTTTGTTCAAGAACACCGCATCATGCTGGGGACCGCGGCGAACTCCCTCTTTGGTCAGGCCGACACTGCCGCGAACTGCCAGCCAGGCTTTGAGGGCGTCGGTTGCCGGTTGACCGAGGATCGCCAGGCGTTCCCGGCGGCCTTTGCCGCGGATAATAGCGGTGCCGGCATCCATGTCAATGTCGCTGATGTCCAGTCCCACCAGCTCGCTGACCCGAAGTCCAGCGGAGTAAGCCGTTTCCAGCAATGCTTGATCGCGCAAACCAAGCGGTCCATCGCTGGACGGAGCGGCGACAAGCTGGGTAAGGGCTTCCGTGCCGAGAAAATGCGGCAACTTCTTGTCTTGCCGCGGCCCACGCAATCCTTCGGCGGGGTTGGCAGTCAACGTGCCTTGGCGGCACAGGAATCGGCACCAAGAGCGAACGGAGGCAATGCGGCGGGCAATGGTCGTCTTGGCGTAGCCCTGGTCATGGAGCCAGGCGGAGTAAGCTCGTAATTGGCGGGGCGTCAGTCGCTGCATTTCTGCCGGTTCGCCCAGTTTCGGCTTGAGAAACTCAATCGCCTGCGTCAGGTCTTCGCGGTAAGACTTGACGGTGTGCTCGGAGGAGTTTTTCTCCAAGGCGAGATAGCGCAAAAACTCACTGAGTGCGGCTTCCATACTCAAATCCGCGAACGTTCTGGTCCATCAAACTCGGTCTCGGAGCCGGCCAGGGCCATCGTGGCTTGCTCCCGAGCTTTCTGGATTAGAACAGCTGCGTCAAACCAGTTGAAGCTCAAGTTCGGGTCGGCGGCCTGATCGCGAAAGGCGTCGATCAACGGCTGGCGGCTGTCGTCATCGTAAACAAAAATGTAGTGCTCCTGCCCCTTCACCAATGCCAGCACGTTAAATTCTTGACCCATTGCACACCTCGCCCCCGAGGAACAAAACCTGACGTTCCGATGGTGGGTATCGGCGTGCTCAGCAGGTGAATTCTTGGGAATCTTCACAAATGGACGTGCCGAGTGTGACGGCTGGCGGCGCGATCGGCAAAGGCTGCCCAGGGTGCCCGCACGCGGCCAAATAATGCAGCTGAAAGCCCGCAAATCACGGCGTGGATTTGCAAGCAGAAAGGGAACAACGCAATTCCACCAGCCTGCCATTCCGACAGTCCCGCCACGACAAATCGCAAACTTGGCAGTTATCAGACTCAGCTGTCCAACATTATAAATGTACACAACATGTTAAACTACATATGGTTGCAACATCGAGTGTCGCCGGGCATGGAACTTGCTCATTGCCTTGCCACCTGACCGTACCCAAGGACGCCGCGCAAGGAGATTCCATGAATATCAAACCACTAGGCGACCGCATTGTCGTTCGCCGCGAGGAAGCGGAGGAGAAAACGTCGGGCGGCATCGTGTTGCCGGACAGCGCCAAGAACAAACCGCAACGGGGGACCATCCTGGCAGTCGGTCCTGGCAAGATGCTCAAGGATGGCAGCCGCCAGGCGCTTCAGGTGCACAAGGGCGACAAGGTCCTGTTCACCACCTGGGCGGGGGATGAGTTCAAGGGGCGGGCTTCCAAGGACAATATTTTGTTGATGCGCGAGGAAGATGTGCTGGCAGTCCTGGACTAAGCCGCTTGCGGCTTAGCAGTTTTGGTAAACGAAGACATTCAGATAATTAACAACTCCAAGGAGACTCGAAACAATGTCCGCGAAAATGATCGCTTTCGACCAAGAAGCCCGTGACGCCATGCGTCGGGGCGTCGGCAAATTGGCCCGGGCCGTCAAGGTGACGCTCGGACCCAAGGGCCGCAACGTCATTCTGCAAAAGTCGTTCGGCTCGCCGACCGTCACCAAGGACGGCGTCACCGTCGCCAAGGAAATCACCCTCGAAGACAAATACGAGAACATGGGCGCCCAGATGGTCAAGGAAGTTGCTTCCAAGACCAGCGATGTTGCCGGCGACGGTACCACCACCGCCACCGTCTTGGCCGAAGCGATTTTCAATGAAGGCCTCCGTTCTGTCGTGGCTGGCTGCAATCCGATGCTCATGAAACGCGGCATCGAAAAGGCCGTCGAGGACATCGTTGAACGCCTCAAGAAGATGAGCATTGAAGTCAAGAAGAAAGAGCAGCTCCAGGCAGTCGCTTCCGTCGCCAGCAACAACGATGAGGAAATCGGCCGCATCATCGCCGAGGCGATGGACAAGGTCGGCAAAGACGGCGTCATCACTGTCGAAGAAGGCAAGACGCTAGAGACCGGCCACGAGTTCGTTGAAGGCATGCAGTTCGACCGCGGCTATCTGTCGCCGTACTTCGTCACCGACCCTCAGAAGATGGAGTGCGAGCTCGAAGACCCGTACATCCTTATCTACGAGAAAAAGATCAGCAGCAACAAGGACCTGGTTCCCGTGCTGGAACGCGTCCTGAACGCCGGCAAACCGATCTTCGTCATTTGCGAAGAAGTCGAAGGCGAAGCCCTGGCGACGCTGGTCATCAACAAGATTCGCGGCACCTTCAAGTGCGCCGCCGTCAAGGCCCCCGGCTACGGCGATCGCCGCAAAGCGATGCTCGAAGACATTGCCATCCTGACCGGCGGCAAGGCGATCTTCGAAGACCTTGGCATTCAACTGGAAAACATTCAGTTGACCGACCTGGGCCGCGCCAAAAAGATCAAGATCGACAAAGATAACACCGTCATCATCGAAGGCAATGGCAAGCGGGACCAAATCAAGGCCCGTGTCAACCAGATTCAGGCCGAACTTGGGAAATCAACCAGCGATTACGACAAGGAAAAACTTCAAGAACGCATCGCCAAGCTCTCTGGCGGCGTGGCCAAGATCAACGTCGGGGCTGCGACCGAGAGCGAAATGAAGGAAAAGAAGATGCGCGTCGAGGACGCCATGCACGCCACTCGGGCCGCGGCTCATGAAGGCATCCTGCCTGGCGGCGGCGTTGCTTTGCTTCGCGCCTCCGAAAACCTCAAAACCAAGGATCTGACGGGCGACGAGGAAACGGGCTACAACATTGTGGTCCGCGCCTGCAAGTCTCCCATGGTGCAGATCGTGCAAAACGCTGGCGAAAACGGCGAAGTCGTGGCCAACAAAGTGCTGGAAAACAAGACCACATCTTTCGGCTATGACGCCCGCAAAGGCGAGTATTGCGACATGGTCAAGGAAGGCATCATCGATCCGACCAAGGTGGTCCGCTGTGCCCTGCAAAACGCGGCGAGCGTGGCGACGCTGCTGTTGACTTCGGACGCTCTGGTCGCTGACGCGCCCAAAGACGAAAAGAAACCTGCCGGCGGCCCTCCGGGCGGCATGGATGATATGTATTAAACATGAATGGGAAACACGAAACCCACGGGATGCGCTCCCGTGGGTTTTTTGTTTTGCCGCCGGTTGCCGCTTGGCAGTCGCATGGTCATTTGCCGGCTTTGAGTTCCCACAGCGCGATCCTGCTTTGTTCCCGTAAGCCATCGCCGATGGCAAGCGTCTTACCGTCGGGGCTTAGCGCTATGGCCTTGACGTGTCTGGTGGGCGGCATTTTCGGCTTTATCTCCTTGGTGGTGGCCACGTCCCAGAATCGCATTCCACCCGGGCCGTTTCCCGCCACGAGTGTCTTGCCGTCCGGGCTGAACAATACGCGACAAGTCTCTGGGGTGGGCACAGTGAGGGAAGCTCGTTGCTTGCCGGTGGCCATATCCCAAAGAATAATGACTCGGTCTTTCGTGTTTCCTGCAGCAAGCGTCCGGCCATCCGGGCTAAAAACCAAAGAATGATAATAACCTTTCGTTTCGGCCTTCAGTGTTATTTGCTCTTTCCAGGTGGCCATTTCCCAGATTTTAATCTCCTTGCTGCCCGACGCGAGCGTTTTGCCATCTGGGCTATAAGCCAATCCGTACATTGACATAGAATGCGCCGCAATCTCCTTCGTTATTTTTCCGGTCCCAGGATCCACTAACCTTATTTTTCCACGGAGTTCCTCCGGCTTGGTTTTTTTTGCGCTGCCACCTCCAGCCACCAATGTCTTGCCATCGGGACTAAACACGATGGGCCCATAGCCATCGCTTTCGCAGGTCGCAAGCTCTTTACCTGTGCGCGCATCCCACAATTTCGCCGTCCCCGAACTTGACGCCAAGGTTCTTCCATCTGGACTAAAGGCAAAATGGCGGCTAACGGCTTCGGCCGCTAGAAGTTGGTTACCAGTGGCCACATCCCAGAGCCTAGTGCTCTGTCACACGATGATTTTAGGGTAGACGGATTTGAGTTTCCGTCGCGCGTCGTCGATTTGGAATTGCCAATCGACACCG
>DASRAT010000807.1:0-3268 GCA_035638015.1 Gemmataceae bacterium
CCCGGCCGGTCGCGTCCTCGGCTCGGGGACGACGCTCGACACGGCCCGCTTCCGCAGCCTGCTCGGCGGCCATTGCGGCGTCGATTCGCATCACGTGCATGCTTACGTCATCGGCGAACACGGCGATTCGGAAGTGCTCACCTGGTCGCTGGCCACAATCGCCGGCATGCCGCTGGAAGATTTCGCCCGCCGCCGCGCGATCGTGCTTGACGATGCGGTCCGCAAGGAGATCGACAGCAAAGTCCGCAGCGCGGCTTACACGATCATCGGCGGAAAAAACGCCACCTATTACGGCATCGGCAGCGCCCTGGCCCGCATTGTCAATGTCATCCTGCACGACCAGCGGGCTGTGATGACCGTGGGCGCCCCGACCGCGGAAGTGGTCGGCATTCGCAATGTCACCGTGTCGTTGCCGCGGCTGGTGGGCGGCCAGGGGATTTTGGAGACTTTCCCGCTGCCGCTAAACGAAACCGAAAAAATTGGCCTAAAGGCAAGCGCAGGCGTGATCCGCAAGGCGCTGGATGAACTAGGCGTCGATTAATGCGACTTAGCAATGAGGCAACCACCATGAACTCAGCGGAACTCTGGCAACGGCATCAGCGCTATAATTGCCGCGTTGCCAAGCTTGGCTTGGCGCTCGACATCAGCCGCATGCGCTTCGAGGACGGCTTTCTCGACCGCATGGCGCCGTCCATGCAAAAAGCATTTCAAGACATGACGGAGCTGGAACGCGGCGCCATTGCCAATCCTGATGAAAAACGCATGGTCGGACACTACTGGCTGCGAGCGCCGGAGCTAGCCCCTACCAAGGAGATCACGGCCGAGATTCGCAAGACCGTGGAGGAGATCAAGAAATTTGCCGCGGGTGTTCACAGCGGCGCCATCAAACCGCCCAGCGCCGCACGGTTCACGCGCGTTTTGTCCATCGGCATTGGTGGCTCGGCGCTTGGGCCCATGTTCGTCGCCGACGCACTGGGCAATCCGGCCAGCGACAAGATGCACGTTAGCTTTATCGACAACACCGACCCTGACGGCATTGCCCGCGTTCTGGAAACATTGAAAGGAAAGCTTGGCGAGACGCTCTGCATCGTCATGTCCAAGAGCGGCGGCACACCGGAGACACGCAACGGCATGCTCATGGTCGCCGAGGCCTATCGCAAAGCAGGGCTTGATTTTCCAAAGCACGCCGTGGCCATTACCATGGCGGGTTCGTTGATGGACAAGACCGCTTCCAGCCAAGGCTGGATGGCCCGGTTTCCGATGTTCGATTGGATCGGCGGCCGAACCAGCGTGTTGTCCGCGGTCGGTTTGCTGCCGGCTGCCTTGCAAGGCCTGGACATTGACGGCCTGCTCGCCGGCGCGGCCGCTTGCGATGAGGCCACACGGACGCACGATCTCCTTGGCAATCCTGCCGCTCTGATGGCCCTTATGTGGCATCACGCCACCGGCGGCAAGGGACAAAAAGACATGGTCGTGCTCCCTTACAAAGATCGCTTGCTGCTTCTGAGCCGTTATTTGCAGCAGCTCATCATGGAATCGCTTGGCAAGCAACTCGATCTCCAAGGCAGGCGTGTCAATCAAGGCCTGGCGGTTTACGGCAACAAAGGCTCAACCGATCAACACGCCTACGTCCAACAATTGCGCGAAGGCGTCCCGAATTTCTTTGCATGTTTCATCCGCGTGCTGGAAGATGGCGGCGCCGCGCAGGAAGTCGAACCAGGTGTGACAGCTGGCGATTACCTGCATGGTTTCCTGCTCGGCACCCGCGCGGCCCTGTTTGAGAACGACCGCGAATCGATGACCATCACTGTGCCGCGAGTCGATGCCCAAACCGTTGGCGCCCTGATCGCCCTCTTTGAACGAGCAGTAGGCCTTTACGCCAGTCTGATCGGCGTCAATGCCTACCATCAGCCAGGAGTCGAGGCCGGCAAAAAAGCCGCCGCGGCAGTGCTGGCACTGCAAGCAAGTGTCGTCGAAGCGCTTTCGGAGAAGCCGCGCACCGCCGAACAAATAGCCAGCGCTATCGGCAAAACGGGCGAAGCGGAGACCATCTATCTGTTGCTTGAACACCTGGCGGCAAACGGCCGGGCACGCCTGGCCGGTCCGGGCACACCCGCGGAAAACACTTTTTCTCGCATTTGATCTGACGGGAGCTGTCCATGAAAATCCTGGTTGTCGATATCGGGGGGACCAATGTCAAAATGTTGGCCGCGGGCAAAGACGCGCCCCGCAAGTTTCCTTCCGGCCCGAAGATGACGCCGCAACAGATGGCCGACGGCGTGTTGGCTGCGACCAAGGATTGGGATTACAACCATGTGTCGATTGGGTTTCCCGGCCCGGTATTGTGTGGGCAACCGCTGACCGACCCGTCCAATCTTGGTCCTGGGTGGGTTGGATTTGACTTCGAGACCGCTTTCCGCCTCCCAGTCCGGCTCATCAATGACGCGGCCATGCAAGCCCTCGGCAGTTACCAGGGCGGCAAAATGCTGTTTTTGGGATTGGGCACCGGCATCGGCGCCACCGTCATCCTGGACGGGAACATCCAGGCGCTGGAGATCGGCCGGTTTCGCTACAAGAAATCGACGCTGGAGAACTATCTGGGCAATCGCGGGCTGAAACGCCTGGGCCGCAAAAAATGGGAACGCCACGTCGCCACTGCCGTTGAGCGTCTTGCGGCGGCGCTCAAGCCAGACGATATCGTGCTCGGCGGCGGCAACGCCAAAAAAATCAAAGTGTTTCCGCCCGGAACGCGCGCTGGTGACAATGCCAACGCCTTCCTGGGCGGATTTCGAATGTGGGAGGGCGAGGTGGACAGACCCAAGGCTTACAGCGCGTAATCAGGAAATAGAGACCACAGGGCTGGCAAAGATAACTGCAAACATTAAACCGTATTTTACCGGTCAACATCACGGCATCATTACTCAAAAGGACTTCAGCAATGGCAACCGCATCCACCGACCTGAAACGGAAACAACCCGCAGATGGAGTCAAGACTCGCGCGGCTGGCGCGCTCACCGCCGACGAGTTGCGAAAGATGGACGCCTACTGGCGAGCTTCCAACTACTTGTCAGTCGGCCAGATTTATCTGTTGGACAATCCCCTGTTGAAGGAACCGCTCAAGCGTGAGCACATCAAGCCGCGGCTTTTGGGCCACTGGGGCACCTCGCCCGGCCTCAACATGCTCTGCGTGCACCTCAACCGTGTCATCAAGAAGGATGACCTCGACCTGATCTATATCATCGGCCCGGGACACGGCGGCCCGTCGCTC
>DASRAT010000808.1:0-3866 GCA_035638015.1 Gemmataceae bacterium
CGGTCGCGCGGCTGGCCCACGGAGCCGACGTTGACCAGCGCCTTGGCGCCTTCCAGGCGATAGGTGTATTCCACCTCATCGGGGCTGTAAAACTCGTAGCGCTCGGTAAAGACGCCGGGATTGTGGGTGTGGCCCTGGAAGCAATAGCGCTCGACGAGGGCGAAGATGCCGTCCATCTTGCGCTGGTTGTAAATGTCCTCGGGAAAGATGTATTCGTTGAGCGGATTCCGTGGCGAGCCATGCACGAAGAGAAAGTCCTTCTCCTTGTGCTTGGCCGGCCTCTCGGCAAGATACTCCCACCGCAACTCGGCCGCTTCGCGATTGCGGATCGGGGCATCGAGCTGCTTGCGCGTCCAGTAAGCGGCCTTCTCGGCGGTCGGGTTGAACTCACGCGGATCCCAGAGGGCGGCCTGATCGTGATTGCCGAGGATGCAGACCTTGCAATCTTCCATGACCCGTTCCAGGCACTCGCGCGGATTGGGGCCATAGCCCACCACGTCGCCCAGGCAATAAATTGCCTCGACCTTGTGGGCGGCAATGTCTGCCATGACGGCGGTAAGCGCTTCGATGTTGCCGTGGATGTCGCTGATGAGGGCTTTCATGTTATGTGAATTACAGCATAGTAGCGGGCTGTCGTCAACAAGGGTTGGTGTGGCACCCTCTTCCCTGAACCTCAAAACAACCCCGCATAATCCTCCTCAATCCGCTTCAGCGACAGCCGATTCAAGAAATTGGCATAGCACATCCACGCCGTCAAAGCATGCAAATCCGTGAACTGTGGCGGCACAAATCGCGGCGGTTCGACCAAGCCCTCGTCCACCAGCTGGGCCAGCATCTTGATGTCCGCCAGCGTCGTTTTGCCGCAAAACAGCAGTGGCACGCGGCCGACCATGCCGCGGCTCACGGCCAGGCGAATGTAGTTATAAACCAGCACAAACCCCTTGCTGTAGCACAAATCCTTGGTGAACGGCCCGCAGCCCTCCGGCAAGCTGCCGCGGAAGATGCGCATGGCGTGCTGATAGCTTTCGTGCGAGTCGTAACCCTCCTCTACGAAATAGCGGTAGACCTCCAAAAAATTCGCCCCGCCCTCGGCCAACGCCACGCCTTCGATGCGATTCGTCAAACGCCTCACTCGGCCCGGATGCGAAGCGAAGGCAAAAATCTCCGTCAAAACCGCCAGGCCTTCCTGTGTGATCGTAGACGATGGCGGCCCTTTGCTGAGAAACGTGCAAACGGGTTGACTCTGGCCGTTAAGCGTGGTGCCAAGGTGGACCCAGCCTTCGTGGACTTCCAGTAGGCGAATTTCACGCGGCGAAAAGCGTGCGCCGCCACGAACCTTGAGGTAATCGCTGCCCGCAGCCGCATCCGCCACAATGCCATCTGAGATGCGGACGCGCACCGCCTTGTCGTCCTTGAAATACAGCCCCAGGCGCTCGCTCAGCATTTCCACCGTCTGGCGGGCGTCGAGCGTCTGATCCTCGCGGCCGAAGATCGCCGCATGCGACAGGTTGTCGAGCATATCGGACATCATGTGACCCAGATCGGCCAAATTCGGGTCGCCGGCATGAAAGCTGTCCGAGGCGCTCCCGTAAAGCCGTTCTGAAACCTCCGCGAACGCTCGAGTACCGCGATATTTCAACATCCGCACCACTTCGCGATATTCCTGGCACATGCGCGACATGATCTGGCCCGGAGCGTTGTATTCCCCCAGCTGCCGGCGCAGGTCGCGCTCGATGATATGAAACTCGTGTAGCTTCTCCTCAACGTCGAACGGCAACGGCCGCGTGTCGTAGTACTCCCGCGTAACCGGCGGCAGGTCGCGGCAGCCTTTCTCGAAAAAGACTCGTTCGATGTCGTCGTCCCACTTGATGGCGTCGAGCACCCGGATCGGCCGCTGCGCTTCGACCAGGCGGTCGCTGAGGGCGCGGACCATTGTCTCGTAAGGGTTTAATGCACGATGAGAAAGGCCGTTGGTGGTGGCCGCGGGTTTGGGCATGGCGGTGTTATCGGACAGCGCGCTGGGCATAAATCGTCTATTACACTTTTACCGCCGACGCCGCGGCAGGTCCAGGGAAAACACTTGAACAATCAGGTCAGGCCTGACACGGCTTTTTCATGGCCCTCTCCCACGGCGAGCGGCCGGGACACCAGGTAACTCACCGCCACCGCCGTCAGCAGCAATCCGCCGGAGAGGTAAAAGGCATAATCCAGGCTGCCCATTTCGTCCTTGATGTACCCGGCGATTTGTGGAACGAAGAACGCAATGCCCCAACCGAGGAACACCAGGCCGTAGTTGAAGCCCAGGTTCTTGGACCCGAAAAAGTCCGCCGTGAATGCCGGCAAAAGCGCCAGGCCGCCGCCATATTGCCAGTAGGCGACACCGACGGCGAGGAACAAAAGCAACACATTGCCCGAGGCCATGATGGCCGGTGTGGCGAACAGGCAGCCGGCGGAGATGATCCCGTTTACGAGATAGGCGTTGGCCCTTCCGATCTTATCGGAATAAATTCCCGTGCCGATGCGCCCGGAGGCGTTAACCAGACCACCGAACGAGGCCAGCAACCAGGCATTGGCGGCCAGAAACGCAACAGATGCTGCCGTGCTCTTGAGCATGGGCGTGGCATTGGCAATCACCAACAGTCCCGACTGGGCCGAGCCGATGAACATCAACACCAGGGCATAAAATTGCCAAGTTTTGACCATTGCCGTGGGCGTCCAATCGACCGTCGTGGCAGTTTTGGTCTTGCCGACGCGCTCCGGCGGCGCGGGCGGCAAATAACCTGGTTCCGGCCAACTCAGAAGCTGGCCGGCAATCACAACCACCACCGCGAATAGGATTCCCAAGCCAATGAAACTGCCGGAAAGCCCGTACCTGTCGATCAAAAACTCGGCCAAAGGCGAAACATACAGTGCCGCTCCCCCATAGCCGCCCACAACCAATCCGACCACCAAACCCCGCTGGTGCGGCCCAAACCACCTTACAGCCGCCGGCGTCGCGGCCGCATATCCCAACCCCATGCCGATGCCGCCCAACAGTCCAAAGCCGATAATCAGGCCCACGTAGCTTTGCATCAAACCCGCAACTACGCAGCCACTCGCTAAAAATAAGCCCCCAAGCGTCGCGCCTAACTTGGGGCCGAATCTGTCCTGCAGCCGTCCGCCGGGGATCATGAACAGCGCGAAAGTGAATCCGCAAATGGCGTAAGCCCACGTGGCCTGCGCGTCGGTCAGGTAAGTCCAGCCTTCATTGAGGCCCGACATGGCCGAACCCGCGGGATGGTCCGCCCTGGCAATCAGGTTCGCCTTCCAAACGCTCCAGGCGTAAAGAATGCCCAAGCAAAGGTTGATCGCCGTCCCAGCAAATGTCACCACCCAGGCTCGGCCCGGAACGCGCTGGCGGGGGAGTTGCATAATTGCGCTCTTCGTGCAGGTTGGCGACGGCAGGATCAGCGTCCGCAAATTCCTTGAAAACGATCCGGGGCCATGCGAACATCATACGGCACCTGCAAACCTTCGCAACGATGAATGTGCCGCAAGACCTACGGAGAGCTTTCCATGTCCGAGGAATATGACGACGACGCACCGCCACAAAGGCCACGGCGACGGCGGCCAGAGCCGGACTACGAGGACGACGAAGACGAGTATCGGGAAGTCCGCCGGCGCCGCCGCCGCGACGAAGGAGACGCAACCGGCGGTTTGATCCCTTACAAGAACCCCACTGCGCTCATCGGCTACTATTGCGGCGTTTTCGGCCTCATTCCGATCCTCGGCTTCATCCTGGCGCCCACCGCTTGCGTGCTGGGCATTCTAGGCCTCCGCTACGTCAACCGGCATCCGACCGCCAAGGGTACTGGGCATGCCGTGAC
>DASRAT010000809.1:0-6264 GCA_035638015.1 Gemmataceae bacterium
TCGTCAATTTGTGGCTCTCGAACCACCTTCGCCCCAGTGGATATCACTTCGCTCCCGATCCTTCCAGCCAAGGCGCGTGCACCATCGGCGGCAACGTCGCCACCAACTCCGGCGGCCCGCACACGCTCAAATATGGCGTCACCGTCAATCACGTCATCGGCCTGGAATTTGTCTTGCCTGATGGCAGCGTGGTTCAAACGGGCGGCCCTGTCGAAGACCGGCCTGGCTACGATTTGACTGGCGTCATCGTCGGCTCGGAGGGAACGTTCGGCATCGCCACCAAGGTCTGGGTGCGCATCACCCGCAACCCCGACGCCTGTCGAACGCTGCTCGGCGTCTTTGAAACCGTCGACGACGCAACCAACACCATCAGCGATCTCATCGCCGCCGGGATCGTGCCGGCAGCGCTGGAAATGCTCGACAGCCTCATCATGCAAGCGGTGGAGGAAGCCTTTCATTTCGGCTTCCCACTCGACGCCGGCGCCGTGTTGCTCATGGAAGTCGACGGTCTCGACGCCGGCCTCGACGCCGACGCAGAAGCGATCATCGCCATCGCCAAGAAAAACAAGGCCCGCGAAGTCCGCCAGGCCAACAGTGAAGCGCAGCGGCAATTGTTATGGAAATCTCGCAAACAAGCCTTTGGCGCCGTCGGCCGCCTCGCGCCGAGCTACTGCACACAAGACGGCGTCGTGCCGCGGACAAAATTGCCGCACATCTTGCGCGAAATCACCCGCATCGGCGCTAAACACAATTTGCGCATCGCCAACGTCTTTCACGCCGGCGACGGCAACATTCATCCCATCATCCTCTTCGACGAACGCGACGCCGACCAGGTGAAGCGCGTGCTGGCGGCAAGCCACGAGATCCTGGACGAATGTCTGAACTGCGGCGGCAGCGTGACCGGCGAACATGGCATCGGCGTCGAGAAGATCGACTTCATGCCGAAGTTGTTTTCGCCGGAGGATCTGGACATGATGGTGCGGCTGCGGTCAGCGTTCAATCCGGAAAACCGCTGTAGCCCCCACAAGATGCTGCCGACAGCGGGGGCGTGTATTGAGGCGAGTCGGCCGGCAAGACGAGCCGCTTTGTGAGCAGCAGGACAATCAACATCGTCACCGCTAAGATAGCATGCAGTTCCGATCCCGCCGACCTCGGTGTGCACCTGTGCCTGTTGTCGAACACCACCCTGAAACCGCATTAACATCGCGGCGGCCTGCCAGCGTGGCCGAAGCTGGTCAGGAAGTTCGTCAGGCGATTGCTGCTGGACACGCCATCTACCCCGTCGGCGGCCAAACCCAATGGGACCTCGGCTTGCCGCCCTCCAAACCCGGCATTCTGCTCGACACCCGGCGTCTCGACGGCATCATCGATTACCCCGCCTCCGATATGACCATCACCGTTCGGGCAGGCATGACGGTAGCCCAATTGCAAACCACGTTGGCCAGGGAAAAACAACGGTTGCCCATAGATGTGCCGCACGCCGACCGCGCGACCGTCGGCGGCATCATCGCCACAAACACGAGCGGCGCTCGCCGCCATGCCTGGGGGACCTTGCGCGACTATGTCATCGGCATCAGCGTCGTCAATGATGAGGGCCACGAAATCAAGGCCGGCGGCCGCGTCGTCAAAAATGTGGCCGGCTATGATCTGTGCAAGCTTTTCGTCGGCTCCATGGGCACGCTGGGAATCATCACACAAGTGACGTTCAAGCTGCGGCCGTTGCCGGCCGAGCAGGCGCTGTTCGCGTTTCCCTGCTCACCGACGGAAATTGACAACGCCTTGACGCTGCTGCACGATTCCAAAACGCGGCCGGTGATGATTGAATTGCTTAGCCCCAGCGCAGCCCAGATGCTGGCCGGCAAATTTCAGGATCGTTGGCCCGCGGATTGGTCGGTAGTGGTCGGCTTCGAGGACAACGCCGACGCCTTGAGATGGCAGGTGCGAACGTTGATCCAGGAACTTGGCGGGCGCTTCAGCGTCAGCGGTGTTTTGGGCAGCTGTGCCGATCCGGTCTGGCAGGCATTGGCGGAGTTTCCCGCAAACTGTGACAGCCCGTTGTCATTCAAAGCCGGTGTGCCGGCATCGGCCGTGACGATGTTTTGCCCAGAGGTGGCGGAAATTCTCCATCCGGTACAATTGCAGGTGCATGCCCGCAACGGCATTGTCGTTGGCCATTGTCAGAGTGAGGACAGTGCGGACCGGCTGCGTAAAGTGCGTGAGCTGGCCATGAGCCTGGGTGGACATGTGGTTGTGACGCGCTGCCCGCTACAATGGAAAACTACCGAATTTATTTGGGGGCCGCCCAGCGGAGACGCCTGGTTGATGCGGGCCATCAAGGACAAACTCGACCCGCGCGGGTTGTTCAATCCGGGACGACACTTTGTGTGACGAGCGGCGGGGTTTATCCCCGCCGGGATAAGCCTCATGTCAAAGATCGACTACGAGCTGTTCCTGGATTGCGTCCACTGCGGTCTTTGCACCTCCGCGTGCCCCACCTACGTCGAACTGGCGATGAAAACGACAGTCCGCGCGGCCGCATTTATCTGATGCGCGCCGTCACCGACGGTCGCTTGCCGCTGGACGACAAGGTGCGCGGCCACCTCGATCTTTGTCTCGATTGCCGCGCCTGTGAATCGGCATGCCCCTCGGGCGTGCAATACGGCAAACTGATCGAGCCATTTCGCATCGAGCTGGAAAAGACGGCGCCCGCCGCCGCCAAGCTGGGTTGGCTGACCCGGCTGATGCTCTTCGGCGTCACGCCTTACGCCCGGCGCATGCGCCTGGCCCTTGCCCCCGCGCGATGGATGCAGCGTTTCGGAATCGATCGCTTGCTGGAAAAAAGCGGTTTGCTGCGGTTATTGCCTCAATCAATGCAACAGATGCAAGCCATGTTACCCCGCTTTGGACGCCATCCTGGACGCTTGCCCGAAACGCTGTCCGCCGAGGGCAAGCGCCGGGCCAAGGTTGCCTTGTTCACAGGCTGCGCCGCCGACGCGTTCTTTCCGGACACCAATTGGAACACCGCCCGCGTGCTGCAAAAAAATGGCTGCGACGTCTGGATTCCGCGTGCCCAGGTCTGCTGCGGCGCGCTGCATTATCACGCCGGCCAGGAGCAGCCGGCCAAGAACTTCGCGTCACAAAACAGCGACATTTTCGGCGCCAGGCTGAGCGAGGTTGACGCCATCATCGTCAACGCCGCCGGGTGCGGGGCGATGCTCAAGGACTACGGTCACCTGCTCGGTGGTGACCTGGGCCAGCGCTTCGCGGCCAAGGTCAAGGACATCAGCGAGTTCCTCGTCCAACTGGGGCCAATCCCGCCAACACACCCCTTGCCGCTCAAGGCCGTCTACCACGATGCCTGTCACTTGTGCCACGGCCAGCAGATTCGCCAGCCGCCTCGCCAATTGCTGCAAATGATCCCCGGTCTGCAGCTGCTGCAGCTGGCGGAAGGCGAGATTTGTTGCGGGGCAGCCGGTAGCTACAATCTCACCCAGCCCGACATGGCCGAGCGCCTGGGCCAGCGCAAGGCGGGCCACATCGAGGCCACCGGCGCCGAAGCCGTCTTCACCGGCAATGTTGGCTGCATCTTGCAGGTGGCACGCCACCTGAAACGCACTCAGCCCGATATTTGGGTGGGGCACTGGGTGGACGCCTTATGGGCCAGCTATGCGCAAACTGAGGCGAGTCGCGGCAAATACGGCTGAAATTGGTTGCAATGGGCCGGCGCGGATGCTACCATTATTAACACTTGCATGAACGGCACAATCCTCACGGCCGTCTCCGTTGGCGCGGTCTGCCGTAACTGCGTCAACTGTGGTAAAGTAATTTGTGGACAAACCTTCCGACTCTCGTTAACCTACCTAGTAGCACTAAACGGACCCACCGGCTCCCAGCCCGACTGGGAACGCAATACAAATGGGAAGATTGTCGGTGACAATTTTCTCATTTTAATCAAATTCTCATCGGTTACTCGTCATCATCAAGGATGGGATGACCCACCGTGCTAAAGGCACTCGCACCCCGAGGTTGGCATGCAGCTTGTTGATTCACTCATTAAAAAGGGCTACCTCCGCGAAGAAGACAAGGTCTCCTTGGCCGAGGTTCAGGCCGCCGCCCCCAATAAATCCGTCCATGAATTGCTCATCGAACGCGGCTTCGCCAGGGAAGAGCACGTCATGGACGCGCTGGCGGAAGAATTCGGCATGGAAGTGGTCGATCTCACCAAGATCACCGTTGAGCCAGACACGCTCAAGTCGATGCCGACGAAACTGGTGCATCGCAAGTCTTTGATGCCCCTGGAGCGCAACAACGGCACGCTGACGGTCGCCACCGGCGACCCCTATGACGTTTACACCCTCGACGAACTGCAAACCTTGACGGGCTTGCGCATCCATCCCGTGCTGGCCAGCCCGCGCGAGATTCAACGCCTCATTAAAACTCACTTCGGCGTCGGTGGCGAGACCGTCACCGCCCTGGCCGCTGTCCGCGAAGATGACGAAGTGGAGTTGATGGAGGACATCGAGGCCGACGACAGCGAAATGGCCAAGATGGCCTCCGAGCCGTCAGTCGTCAAGCTGGTCAATGAAATTCTGGTCGAAGCCGCCAACGAGCGAGCCAGCGATATCCACGTCGAGCCGGAAGAAAAGACATTGCGCATTCGTTACCGCATCGACGGTTTGCTGCAAACCCAGGTTTTACCGCCGGAAATCACGCGGTTTCAAAACGCCATCATCAGCCGCATCAAAATCATGTCTCGGCTTAACATCGCCGAGAAGCGCCTGCCTCAAGACGGCCGCATCAAGATGAAGGTGCAAGGCCGCGAGGTTGACGTTCGTGTTTCCATCATCCCGATGGTGCACGGCGAAGGCATCGTCATGCGTTTGCTCGACAAGGGCCGCATGGTGTTCAATCTCGCCAATGTCGGCTTTTTGCCCGATCTTTACGCGACCTTCAAGCTGTTGCTGGACCGCCCGCACGGCATTTTGCTGGTGACCGGGCCCACCGGCTCCGGCAAATCGACCACGCTTTATTCCGCGCTCAATGAAATCAAGGACGAGACGCTGAAAATCATCACGGTGGAAGACCCTGTTGAATATCAGCAGGTCGGCATCAGCCAGATTCAAACCCACAGCAAGATCGGTCTGACGTTCGCCGCGGCCATGCGCAGCATTTTGCGTCACGACCCTGATGTGATTCTGATCGGTGAAATGCGCGATAAGGAAACGGCCGAGACCGCCATCCAGGCGTCCCTGACCGGCCACATGGTGTTCAGCACGTTGCACACCAACGACGCTCCGAGCGCTTTCACTCGTATGATCGACATGGGCGTTGAGCCGTTCCTGGTGGCCAGCACCGTGGAAGGCGTCCTGGCGCAACGTCTGGTCCGCACCATCTGCGGCGACTGCAAGACGCCTTATACCGCCGATGTGCTGGAACTACCGATGGATTATCCCTTGCCCAACGGCAAGGGCGGCGCGCCGCCGACGATGTGGAAGGGGACAGGTTGCCGCGCTTGTCGCCAGACCGGTTATCGCGGCCGCACCGGCATTCACGAATTGATGGTGACCGGCGAGCAGATTCGGGAATTGGTCGGCCAGCGCACCAACTCCGGTGTTATCCGTCACGAAGCCATGAAAGCTGGAATGCTGACATTGCGGCAAGACGGTTGGCGCAAGGTGGCCATGGGCATGACCACGGTCGACGAAGTGGCTCGCACGACAGCGGGTGACATTGGTTGATTGCCGGGCCGGCACTTCCGGCCAAGTGCTGGTTTTGATAAATTGTCCTGCGGAAGAGCCTGCCTGCCTGAGAATGGGGCCTCAAGGCCAATGCCTTGGGCTGCTATCGTTAATGAAGAATCAATCCCAAAAACTCGGCCCTGTGGGGCAAACCGGGGTTTGCTATGCCTGACTATAATTACGAAGCCATCAACAGCAGTGGCCAGAAGACCAACGGCACGCTCACTGCCGTCAGTGAACGCGAAGTGCTGGCGATGCTCGACTCCAAGGCGCTGTTTCCCGTGCGCATCGCCATGGCCCGCGGCACCAGCGTGCAGGCCCGCAGCAACAAGAAAGTCAAGGCCCGGCAAACGGCAGCGTTCTTCTCGCAGCTGGCTGACTTGCTCCGCTCCGGCGTGCCGCTGCTGCGCAGCCTGGAAATCCTTGAAAAACAGCAGACAAGCCAGGTCGTCTTGCAAGAAATCATCCGCGACGTTCATGCACAAGTCGCCGACGGCACCACCCTCTACGACGCGCTCGCCAAGCA
>DASRAT010000810.1:0-3353 GCA_035638015.1 Gemmataceae bacterium
GCCCGTGGAATGCTGGGAATCCTGCTGCTTTTGGGCGGCTGCGCCGCGGCGGTTTGCTGGACCGCCAAGCCAGGGGCCACGAGTGCGCCACAACCTCCAGGAATTGACTTGCGTGCGAGCGGTCCGGCCCCTAAATTCAACAACACCAGCGCGGAGACGCCCAAGATGCCGGCGCCTCTAATCACAACGGACAAGCCAAAGATTGAGCTACCGCCGGAACCTGTGTTGCCCAAGCCGCCTGAGCAGGCCTTTGTGCCGGTGCCGCCGCCTCTGATGGTGCCGCCAAAGCTGCCCCAGGAGAAACCGACGCTGTTGCTGGTGGAGTATCGCGATTCGGGATCGCTGGCTTGTTCTTGCTTCCATGATGTGCACCGAGGAGAAAGTCCCATGAAACGCAACTGGAACATAATCAAGGTGGCCGTCCCGGCCGTGGTGGCGCTGGTGCTGACGCCCCTGCCAGCCGCTGCTCAGGTCACCAACAAAGAACTAAAGGACGCCATTGACGCGCTGTCCAAAAAGGTTGAGGACAACCACACCAAAGTGCTGTCGTCGCAAGTCGAGATCATGAACGATCTCATGAAAATTCAGGCCAACTTGAAGGCCCTGAATGACACCAGCGATGAAACCAAGCTCAAAGTCCAGACCATGCAGGGCGAAATGGCGGCCCTGGACGCCAAAGTCAAGAAACTGCAAGTCGATTTGGAGAAGGCGAAGTTCAGCGACGGCGGCACGTCTGCCGCTGACAAAATTGCCATTGCCGAGCTAAGGGGCCGGCTGGACAAAATCGAGATGCTGATTGCCAAGCTGGAAGAAGGGCGGGTTTCGAAATCGTTGCCGGTCAACACGGGCCGCATCTTGCTGGCGAACATGTATCCCGAAGTGATGCTGTTTGTGATCAACGACGTGGCTTACCGCGTGGAACCGGGCACGACCAAGGCGATTGAAAACGTGACGCCTGGGGTTTTCAAGTATGAAGTGATCTCCGGCAGCTACGGCTCGGTTCGTACCAATCGGCCGACACTCGAACCTGGGAAGACTTACACCATCACCGTGCGTTAACAACTTCAATCACCAAGTGCATTGACGAGCCGCCGGGCTTGTCCCGGCGGGGATAAACCCCGCCGCTCGTCGCACAATACCGCCAACATGATTGTCACCATCGACGGCCCCGCCGGCGCCGGCAAAAGCACCGTGGCCAAAGCTCTGGCCCGGCGTCTGGGGTATGACTTTTTGGACACGGGGGCAATGTACCGTGCCGTGACGCTGGCCGGTTTGCGCGCCCGAATCGACTTCTCCGATCAAAATGCCATAGCCAGACTGGTGCCCAGCATTAATGTCGAAATGCCGCCCGGCCGTGTGCTGCTCAGTGGCGAGGATGTGACTAGTTTGATTCGGACCAAGGAAATCACAGCGGCATCGGGCGCCATTGCCAGCAGCCACGCTGTCCGCCTGCGCCTGGTCGCACTGCAACGGACCATTGCCAAAGGCCGCGATTTTGTCTGCGAAGGGCGTGACCAGGGCACGGTGGTGTTTCCTGAAGCGCTTTGCAAGTTTTTTCTCACGGCCGACCGCACGGAACGAGCCAAACGCCGCCAGGGCGAAATGGCCAAACGAGGGGAAGTCGTGACCTTGCAGGACGTGTTGATGGCTCAAGATGCCCGCGATGCACGGGATGCCGCCCGCGACATGGGGCCGATGGTGGCGGCAACCGATGCCGTTTTGCTTGACACCACAAAACTGACGCTCGATCAGGTGGTTGACGCCATGGAACACCACGTCCGCTCGCGCCTTGCCGGGGCCACGTCATGAGCGGCCCGAATCTGCACGCCACATCTTTTGACACCGCATGCTCGCGGGTCACCTATGAAGCAACCTATTTTGCAGCAATGTGGGGCATGATGCTGGGCTGGAGCTTGCGCTCCACCGGCCGACAGCACATTCCCGCCACCGGGCCGGCACTTCTTGTCGCCAATCATCAAAGTTTCATCGACCCGGCCCTGGTGGGCCTCGGCACACGGCGTCACCTTTGTTATCTCGCCCGCAAAACATTGTTCAAGAATCGCGCGTTCGCCTGGCTGATCCGCATGCTCAACGCGGTGCCGATTGACCAGGAGGGCGTCGGCAAGGACGGCATCAAAGCGATTCTGGAGCAGTTGCAACTCGGGCAGGCAGTCGTGGTGTTTCCCGAGGGGAATCGCACCAGCGACGGCAACATCGCTCCGCTCAAGGCGGGAATTCATTTGCTTATCAAACGGACCCAGGCGCCGATTGTGCCGGTGGGCATCGCGGGGGCTTATGATGCCTGGCCGCGGTGGCGGAAGTACCCGATTCCAGCGCCGCTGTTCATGCCGGCGAATCGGGGCTGCATCGCGGTGTCGATCGGCAAGCCGCTGGAGGCGCGGCGTTTCGCGGAAATGGGGCGAGAGGAGTCGATGCGTGAGTTGCATGGGGAGATTATGGCGCAGTGGCGGAAGGCGGAGAATTTGCGGCGGAAGGCGTAATCCCTGTTGCATTGAAACACGGAGATGACAATTTGAAGGGCGTTCGGTGGCCAAATGCAACCAGCAGAATTAAGTGGACCCTTCGTTCGCGTCGATGTTGTTCCGCAATTCCGCGACCTTCAAGCCGTGCTGCAGCATAAGCGCAAGAAACGCTTTTGGCGGATCACGATTGCGTTGCTTATTGGTTGTCTGGTTGTCGTGCCGCTCGTCATAGCGGCTCAACTTGCATGGTACACACAAATTGGGCAATGGCCTTTGGAGCGTTGGCTTTTGTTCGGATTATTGGGGCTGCTACTTGTGGTGGAGGTAGCTATTGATTGGCTGCTTCCGCACCTCGATCGCCGTCGTTGGCGAAAAAGCACGGACTTCCATCACGCATTGACGTACATTTTTTCGCCATCCGGTATTAACATCATCACCTGGCAATCGTCATTGACGGTGGCTTGGCAAGACCTCGTCATCGTCGAGCATGTAAATTCTTTTCTCGTGCTCGCGACTCGTAATGGAGCCATCCATGTCATTCCGGACGAGGCATTTGCCAGCCCGGAGGACCGCAGGACTTTTGAGCAGCTAGCGACAGCTTTGACGCCGAAATGCAAGTTGTGAAGCGTGCGGGGCAGAAAGGCGCAATCCAAAACAACTTTATCCCGTCCCAAACTGCCGATCCCCGGCATCCCCCAATCCCGGCACAATGTATTTCTGCTCGTTGAGATGGCTGTCCAGCGCCGCCAGGTAGATCGGCACGTCTGGGTGCGCCGTCTGGAGAGTCTTCACACCTTCCGGGGCGGCGATCAAACCCAGAAACTTGAGCCGCTTGAGCCCCCAGGCTTTGAGAATGTCCACGGCCGCCAC
>DASRAT010000811.1:0-3339 GCA_035638015.1 Gemmataceae bacterium
CAGATAGGACAGGGCAATCGACTCACGCGGTTTTTTGCAAATCGTTGAGCAGAAGATGCTGACGGCCGCCAGGCCGACGACCGTCAGCGCCGTCAGCGCGAAGCCGGCCAGCACCAGGTTGGGATCGACACCGCCCAGAAACTGCATGACGCTGAGGATCGGCAAACCCGTCAGCACCACCAGGGCGAGATTGGCCAGCCGCGAGCCGAGTTTGCTGAGGACGATCTCGCGATTGAGCAGATCGGTGGCCAGCATGAATTCCAATGTTTTCCGGTCTTTTTCATCCGAGATGGCTCCGCCCACGTAGGCCGGCGTCAGCAGCACCACCATGATGAACTGGGCGACCATGAACACTTCGAAGTAATGCTGGGCGATGTCCGCGGCCATGTGCGTGTCGGTTCGGCTCAGATGCATGTTGGTGACGGACATGGAAACGCAAAAAAACAAGAACACCAGCAGCAGCGCGTAGAGAAAGCGCAGGATGATAAAGCGGCTGCGGCGCGATTGGCGAATCATGTCGTAATACAAAACCGGGCCGAAGAGCTTGAGCCAGCCAACGGCGCCGAAAGCCAGGGCGGGCAGCAAGCAGATGCCCCAGACGAGCAGGAGTTGCCACCACTCGAGGCTGGCGACGAGAGAAACGGTTGTTGCCAGGAGAATGCCGAAGAGCAAACCAAGATCGCCGACGCGCTCGTGCCAGGTTTGGCTGCTGTTGGACCAGCGGAAGGTGAGCCGCAGCCAGGTGGTCGTAGAACGAAGAAACGACATGCGCGGTTCTCACCCAGGTGCGGAAGGACGCTTGGGCGAATGATACTGGCGCGCAAGGGGGATTGCAAGGAAGGATGTGTCGTCCTCGTGCCAGTCCACCCGCGGAAAAATGCGTTTCATTTCACCCGCCACACCACTGCAAGGTGCCTGGAAACCCATCAGATTTCCCGTGTTTTTGAAGTTTATTTGTTGCACACCTTGCCAGACAAAAAAAGAGTCGGGAGTCATTCAAGTAACAAGAATACGCAGGTGCATATTTGCTGACGCCGCCAACATTGACAGTATCCCTGCTGCCCCCGCCGTGAAAAATGATTGACACAAGTCCATCACGGTGCCTATTGTCTACCACGAGCGACGCTTCTGTTTCCTAAACTGCGTAGTCGCCGAGAAAAGGTGGTGGCCTCATGAAGTCCTGCAAACGCTTGTTGCTCTCGTGCGCCGTGGCAACGATCATGGCGGCGACATTGGTGCTGCGGTCCCCTGCGCCTGGGCACACTCCGGTCGCGGCAGCACAAAAGGATCAGCCGAAAAACTACTCGCCGTATGTCGACCGGCGTTATGCGACGCAGGTATTCTGGGGCGACCAGCATTTGCACACCTCGTTTTCTTGCGACGCGGGCATGGTTGGCGACAAGCTGGGACCGGATGACGCTTTCCGGTTTGCGCGAGGGGAGCAATTGCGTTCCAACACCGGCCAGCTGGTGAAACTGGAACGGGCTTTGGATTGGCTTGTCGTCGCCGACCACGCCGAGTATTTGGGAATGGCCCAGGCCATCAAAGATGCGTCGCCGGCACTGCTGGAAACGGCTCAAGGCAAGAAATGGGCCGTGGCATTCAAGAAAGGTGGCAAGGACGCTTTGGAGGCGTTCCATGAAATGGTCGCGGAAATGACTATTCTGAAACCCAGTCTGCCCACAGCGGTTCAGCAGTCGCTCATGCGGCCCGCCTGGGAAAAGAATATTGCCGCCGCCGAACGCAACAACAAACCCGGGCAATTCACGGCGTTCATCGGCTTTGAGTGGACACAGCACGTTGAGGGCAACAACCTGCATCGCGTGGTAGTCCTCCGCGATGGCGCGGACCGCGCCAAAAAGGTCCTGCCTTTTTCGGCGTTTGACAGCGCCGACCCCGAGGATCTGTGGAAGTACATGGCTGCCTACGAGGACAAGACCGGCGGCCGCGCGCTGGCCATTCCCCACAACAGCAACATTTCCGGCGGCATGATGTTCACCCCGAAAACCTGGACCGGAAAACCCTTTGACAAGCGTTACGCGGAACTGCGGGCTCGCTTCGAGCCGCTTGTGGAAACATCGCAATCGAAGGGGGACAGCGAAACGACTCCGCAACTTTCCCCTGGTGACGACTTCGCCAATTTCGAGCGCTGGAACAAGGCAAATCTGCCGTCACTGATCGCGACGACGCCGGAGATGCTCCCGTACAATTACGTTCGTTCCGCGCTCAAGCTCGGTCTGGCCCACGAGGCGAATCTGGGCGTCAACCCGTTCAAATTCGGATTTATCGGCGGCACCGACCAGCACACCAGCCTGGTCACCACGAGAGCAGAGAACTACTTCGGAGTCGGCGCCCCGATGGAACCTCACGCGGGCCGCTGGCAAGAACCCTTTATGCAAAACGCCAAAGACCCGAAGCTCAACACGTACATTTGGGAAATGGCGCCCGGCGGCCTCGGCGGAGTCTGGGCCGCCGAGAACACCCGTGAGGCGGTCTGGGACGCGATGCAGCGCCGCGAAACCTACTGCACCACCGGCACACGTCCCGTGGTCCGCATCTTCGGCGGCTGGGATTTCACCGCCTCGGACCTCAATAAACCCGAACCCCTCTGGGTCGAGCACGGCTATTCGCGCGGGGTACCGATGGGCGGCGGTCTGACCAAGCCAGGCAAGGCCAAGTCGCCAGCCTTCATGATCAAGGCGCTTTGCGACCCCAACGGCGCCTATCTCGACCGCGTGCAGATCATTAAAGGCTGGCTCGATCGTCAGGGAAAAACCCATGAAAAAGTCATCGACGTCGCCTGGTCCGGCAATCGCACGCGCGATCCGAAAACCGGCAAGGTGCCGCCCGTCGGCAATACCGTGGATGTCAAAAAGGCGACCTGGAATAACTCGATCGGCGCCCCGGCGCTGACGGGATTCTGGCAAGATCCCGAATTCGATGCGCAACTGCACGCCTTCTATTATGTTCGGGTGATCGAAATCCCGACGCCGACCTGGCAGGCCTACGATGCCTTACGCTTCGGCGAGACAATGCCGGAATATGTGCCCATGACGGTGACCAATCGGGCTTACACGTCAGCCATTTGGTATAGCCCGAACGGGAAATGATAGGTGCGAAGCGCAGGGCTGCGGCGAGACCAAAAAAAGTGACAAAAAAAGGGACGCATCAATGCGTCCCTTTTCTTTGCTGACTTTGCGCCGCGCCACATTAATCGGCCATGTCGCGAAAAATGCGATCGAATTCGGAGCCAGTGGCCACGAAGGCTTGGAGCAAGGCGGGATCGAAATGGCCGGTGCTGGCTTCAGTCATGATCTGAACCGTGGCGGCGTGTGACAA
>DASRAT010000812.1:0-2688 GCA_035638015.1 Gemmataceae bacterium
CCGGGGAATGGCTGCGCGGCACCGGCCCGGAGTCGGACATCGTCATTTCCTGCCGCATCCGCCTGGCCCGCAACCTGAGCGCCTTTCCGTTCAGCAACCGCGCCACCGCGCACCAAAAGGCGGAAATCGAAGGGTTGCTGCGCGACCGCATCGCCAAGCTCGAAATCGAGCCGCGCCTCAATTACGAAAACCTGTCTCATCGCTCGCCTATCGACCGCCAGTTTCTGGTCGAGCGCCAGCTCATCAGCCGCGAATTGGCCAATACCGAAGGCCCGCGCGGCGTGGCCATTTCACCCAGCGAAAACGTCAGCCTGATGGTCAACGAAGAGGACCACTTGCGCCTCCAGGTCATGCGCAGCGGCATGGCCCTGGACGAAGCCTGGCAAGAAATCGACCGCGTCGACGACATGCTGGAGCAGCGCGTCAGTTACGCTTTCCACGACGACTTTGGCTACTTGACCGCCTGCCCCACCAACGTCGGCACCGGCATGCGGGCCAGCGTCATGCTGCACCTGCCCGTGCTGGTGATGACCAAGGACATCGAAAAAGTCTTTCGCGCTTTGCAAAAAATGAACCTGGCGGTGCGCGGTCTTTACGGCGAAGGCAGCCGGGCTTCAGGCGAGTTTTATCAGATTTCCAACCAGGTAACGCTGGGCAAGAGCGAGCAACAAATTCTCAGCGAAATCCGGGCCGTCATACCGCAGATCATCACCTACGAGCGGCAAGCCCGTCAGATCATGCTCCGCGAACGCCGCCAGTTTCTGCAAGACCGCGTCTCCCGCGCTTTCGGCACGCTTTCCAACGCGACCATGATGACCTCGGAAGAGACGATGGATTTGCTATCCAGCGTTCGCCTCGGCATCAACGTCGGCCTTCACGATCATATCGAGCTTGCGACCGTTAATGAATTGTTCCTGCACACGCAGCCGGCCCATTTGCAAAAGCTGATGGGCACGACGCTCGACGGCGAGGAACGCAACGCGGCACGGGCTCGGTATCTTCGCAACCGGCTGAAAGAATCGAATTAGGGCGGATTGCACATTCGCTGCAAAGTCATGTTCGCCAGTGTTTTCATCCGATCTGTGAAGCAACACGTATTCTACCGTGGTCTGCATTTGCCCCGAAGGGGCTAAACAACACAGCCCAGGGCAACGCCCTGGGAACGCAGTGGTAGAAATGTGATTCTTGCCCTGAAAGGGCAAAACACTGAGCATCTTCCTCCTCGCTGCCTTAACATTCCCCGTTGGCGATTCCAATGCATACCTACAAAACCCAACTGCGGCAAGTCCTCGCAAACCACGGATGGGAAGTCACCGAAGTCGTTCAGCCTGACGATTGGTGGGCCGACGAATTTTGGAAGCTCGAATCGCGAAAGAACGCTTGGGGTCTTCCTTTGGTATTGACCTTCCTGGTCGATCCCATGTGGGACGCACCGCGCAAACCGGGCCAAGGCATTTGGGCAATCATCGCCACCGACCAAGTTCCAGCCGACAGGCTCAGCGCTGAACCTGGCATCGCGAAACTCTACTTGGCAAAAGGGCGATTCGACAAAAATGTCCTCGAATTTGTCACTGCTCTTGACACCTACAGGAATTGTGGGAAGGCGTAAGCTGGCGGCAGCGCTCATTGTCTTGCCCTTTCAGGGCAAAAATCTCGGGTGTGAAATCAAGCGGCCCCGGGGCGTTGCCCTGGGCTTTGTTGTTTGGCCCCTTCGGGGCAAGGCAGTGGCAGCGATCCTGACGTCGTTCAAAACTCACCGCTTCGGATTAACCTCCGTCCAAGTCCCCCCAAACTTCTGATTAGGATTGAAAAGCGCATTGTTGCTCAACGTATATTCGCCCCGATCGCTGACCCAAACGTGGCTGTATCCCGACGGCAGCGTCACATAGCTCTTGCCGCCCGGCAGCACATATTGATCCACGCCGCGGATGTAGTTGCTGAATTGCAAGTTCGAGTGGTCCAATGCTTTTTGCCGGGCCCAGTAGCTGTCCGAGATCGTCTTGGACACGTGGTCGTTGGTTTCCTTGATGATGCGGCTGATCTCCATGGTTTGCTTTTGCTGTTGTCGCACCAGGTCCTGGAGTATTTGCGAAACCTGGATGTAACGGCTAAACCATTTCTCGTCGATGCGCTGGGATTGCACAACCGTTTGATGGATGGAATGCAGCTTGTCGAGCTGGCCGGCCTCGGCCCGCACCGAGGACGCCGATTCCGATCCCCAGTAGTTGCACTTGAGCATCTCGACGCCGGCCAGCAGCACGAAGAAATCCTCATGGATGGTCTTGGTCCCCACCGCGTATTCGACGCGCACCCGCGCTGCCAACGTCTTCACAGGAATGCCGGGCACGGCGTCGGCCAGCGTCAGCGACGCCTTGGCCCAGCCCGGCATGCTCTCGACCTTGACCACCTTGTAGCTCTTGATGTCCTTGCGGAAGCGTTTGATGAGCACTTCCTCGACATATTTGGCGGGTGTCATGGCGATGCGAACTTCGTTGCCCATGTAGTTGCCGCCTTCGGGATAGGCGGCGACGGCGAACTTGACCGCGTCCGGCCCGGCAATGGCCGCCGTCTCCGCGGCTGCCTGGCGAATGCCGTCGACAAACGGCACATGCGGATAGATGACGACTTGCTCGACACCCGCCGGGTTGTAGGCCGCGAACATGGCCGTTGCCGGGAAAAACGGATGCG
>DASRAT010000813.1:0-13945 GCA_035638015.1 Gemmataceae bacterium
ATAGAGTTGCCGGCCGCATCCTTCACTGCCTTGTTGTTTCTCATACTACTGTGGCAGGCGCCGCGGCAAACACTGCTGTTGTTTCTGCCCATGTGCTTGCTACCCTACGCCGCCGAGCTGAGCCTCAACTACGTGGCCATCGGCGAATGGGAATTCGCCTACAGCAAATTCGGCGGACCCTGGTATGAGTACGCCGGCAGCCCGTGGGTCAAGCCAGCGCCTGGCGAAATGAAATACACCGTGGACTTCGCCTATTTGCAAGAAAGCCGGGCCATGTACATATTTCACGTGTTGCTTGGTCATCACGGCCTGTTTTCACTGGCGCCGATCTGGGTTTTGGCATTCGTGGGAATGATAATGACGGCAATCGGCTACCGGCAATCGGCTGCCGGCTCGCCATTGCCTGAAATTCGAGAGCCGATGGCCGAGAGCCGACAGCCCTTAGCCTTGTTGACTTTGGCCGTCAGCGTCATTGTCATTGGCTTTTACCTGGTGAAGACCAACAATTATGGCGGCGGCACCTCCGGCATGCGCTGGTTCATGTGGATGACGCCGCTTTGGCTTTTGACGATGGCGCCCGTTGTCGATTGGCTGGCCCAGCGGCGCTGGGGACGATGGCTGGCCCTGGCGTGTTTGGCCGTGTCCATTTTCTCCGCGAACTACCCGACCTGGAACCCCTGGCGGCATCCCTGGCTCTATGACTTGCTTGATAGCGGCGGTTACATACCGTATTAACGCGCAGCCGGAGTTCGACTGTGAAAAACCCCTTCATTATCGGTGAAAAGGTTTACCTGCGTGCCCTGGAGCGAAGCGATGGGCCGTTGTTTGTCCAGTGGCTGAATCATCCCGAGATTCAGCAAACCACGATCCATTACCGGCCGCTTAATCTGCAGGACGAAGACGATTTCGTTGACCGCATGCGCGCCAGTGCCAACGACGTGGGCCTGGTGATCGTGGCCCGCGACACGGACATGCCAGTCGGTGTCACTGCCTTGCATCAAATCGACTGGCGCAACCGCTACGCATCGTTCGGCATCACCATCGGCGAATCGGCCAATTGGGGCAAAGGCTATGGCGCCGAAGCCACGCGCCTGATGGTCCAGCACGCCTTCGCCACGCTCAACCTCAACCGCGTCTGGCTCTATGTCCTGGAATACAACGAGCGCGGCATCCGCTGCTATGAGAGGCTCGGCTTCAAGAAGGAAGGTCTGCTGCGCCAGGAACACTATCGCAACGGTCGCTACTGGGACACCTGGATGATGGCGATCCTGCGAGAGGAGTGGGACTGCCAGCGGCAAATGGTTGCGAAGTAAATCGGAGCCGTCATGGCTGGATTGGCCCTCACCACGGATCTTGGCCTCGACAGTGCCATGTCAACGGCGACAAAGGCGGCCAGCGACCTTGGATTTGAGGTACCCAAGCTGACCGAACGGCAATTCCGGGCCAAACGCGGGAGCCTCACGCTTTCATGGCTGTTGCCGCCCGTGACGCCGTATTGCAACTTCCTTGTTACCGTGCGTGAGACTGAAGAAGGCTGTGTGGAAATCGTGCTGGAGCGCAACACGCCCTGGTGGACCGGCTATTTTGGCGTGCGCGGTGTTGAACAACAGTTCGACAAGCTGGCGGCCGCCACGGAGGTTGCCGTCGGCAACATGGGCGGCAGGGTGCTAAGCTGGCGGCATTTTTGAGCGTGCCCGGTTGCATTGACATTCAGCGGACTTTCGCAAACAATAGAGTCGTGAATCATGGAACGATTTGCACGAACTATCGTTGGCTATCACGGATGCACAGAGGCGTTCGCGCGCGATCTGCTGCTCGGCGTCAAGCCCATCAACGAGTGGCTGCCGAGCACCAATGAATGGGATTGGCTGGGACATGGCATTTATTTTTGGGAACATGCGCCTGAGCGAGCACTGCGTTGGGCAACGGAGAAATTTGGCAGCCGGGGTGAAGCTCCTGCTGTGCTTGGCGCGGTGATCCAATTGGGCCGGTGTTTCGATTTGCTAGACGAAACCTTCACGGCACTGTTGACCGGGGCTCACCAGAAATTGGCGAAGACCTTCGCGGATGAGGGCAAAATCTTACCTGTCAACCGCGGGTCGCTGGCGAAGCTGCGGGAACTTGATTGCCTGGTGATTAATGATTACGTGGCAACCGTTGAGAGCCAAGGGGATAGATACGATACCGTTCGAGGCGCATTCCTCGAAGGGGAGCCAATCTTCCCAGGCGCCGGAATTAGGAAAGAGACTCACTTGCAAATTGCGGTGCTAAATCCCGATTGCATTCTGGGCGTTTTTCAGCCGAACAAAGAAAGGCAAACGTTATGAATTTTCCCACGCCAGCAGACTTGGCCCGAGAGATGCAGGACGCATACCGCAATGCCCCTCCCGAGACCTCTCGTCAGCATTTTGCCCGTTTGGTGCGCATGGGTTTAATTGACACGCAAGGCCGGATTACCAAGAAATTCGGCGGCGAAGCAGAGCTCGAAATCGAAAAAGCGGACGAACTGTTGGCCGAGGAGCAAAACGGCAAAGCCAAGCCGCCAGCTAAACCGGCGTCATAGCCCCGTCGCCACCTTGACCGTCAACTCCACTTCCTTGCCCTCGCGCAGCACCACCAACCTTGCCGTCATCCCCGGCCGCACCGCGCTCGCCGCTTGATAACAATCCGCCACAGTGTCGGTCCAGCGCCCGTCCAGCGTTAACAACCGGTCTCCCGCCTTCAACCCAGCCGCGGCCGCCGCACCGCCGGCAAACACTTCCTTGACGCTAACGCCCGCATCCGTGTCCTTGGCATCCTTGGTGACACTGAAGCCCCACTGACCCGCGGGCGCCACGACCTTCTTGGCCGGGCTGGGATTGGTCAACATCGCCATGACGCTTTTCATCATGTCCGGCGGCGTGAAATCCGAAGGAACGAAAGTCATCTCCTTGGCCTGATAATCAATCGTCATCTTGTATTTGCCGAACAAGGACAGGCCGATAATCCCTTCCACCGGCCCCAGCGCCTTGTCCATAAGAGTCACCGTCGGATGGTCCGCAACAATGGTGCTAATGTTGGTGGCCTTGAGTTCGCCGACTTCCAGCGTCTTGATGGCATTGGTGGCCACTGGCCCAAGCAGGCCGCCGTTGGCCAACTTGGCATCCTTGGCGATGACGCCCGAGTCCTTGGCGATTTTGTTGTTGATGATCGACGTGGGCGCGCCCGTATCGAAAATCAACCGGTAGGGCCCTTTGCCGTTGAGCTTGACCATAATGACGATATGCTGGGTCTTGAGCGTTTCGAAGGGCACCTTGAACGGCTTGTCGTCCTCCGCCAGGCTCCAACCGGCGAAAAGGAAAAGGGCCGCAATGGCAAAAGTCATTTGGCGTTTCATGGTTACAGGCCCTCCCCGGCGGTGATGATGATTTCTTTGCCGTTGCCGCCTTCACGCCCGACGGCGAACACCACATTCGTGCCAGGTGTGGTTTTTGCCAGGATTTCCGACACCTGAACCACGGTGGCCACTTTCTTGCCGTCCACCGTCAAGATGCGATCCCCCTTGAGCACGCCAGCCTTGGCCGCGGGGCCTTTCTCCAGAACTTCCTTGACAAAAACGCCTTTGTCTTTTTCCTCGAGTTGAATACCGAAAAACCCGCGAAATGCCGGCGGCTGGGCGGCCTTGGAACCGATAAGGGCCGCGAGTTGCTTGACCATTTTGCCCATCGCATCCAGCTCGCCGCCGTCTTTTACTTTGTCGCCAATCGCAACAGGCACTGGCGGTTTGAAATCGAGCTTGGTCCAGGTCATGCGGTCCTTGGTGAGGTCAATTTCCATTTTGTAATGGGCCAGAAGGGTGTAGCCAATGATGCCGTTTATCTCGGCGCCGGCCAGGCCAAGGGCGTTGATCCCTTCCAGTTGCGGCGGCGTATCGATGATGCACTTGAACTTCGGATGGGCGGGGCCGCCTTCAACCTGGAACGACTCCAGCGTGTTCATCCCTTTTGCTTCCGCCTTGATTCCGAGCTTCTCGGCAACTTCCTTGGAGACGAAAATGAGCGGAGCGCCGGTGTCCACGATGAAGTTGTAAGGCCCCTTGCCGTTGATCTTGGCCCTGACCATGATGTGGCCGGATTCGGTCAAGCGAAAAGGAATCGCAAACGATTTGCCGATGTCTTTGTCTTTCGGTTGGGCAGGAGCCTTGTCTTGCCCTCCCATTGTGGTCGCCGGCAGGGCCACCATCAATCCAATCAACAAATGAGGCCAACGCATAGTGTTCTCCGTAATCTTGCTGCGCCAAGTTATCAGCGGCTTGGCATACATGGAAAAGCCCACGGCCATCAAGACCGTGGGCGTCATTGCCATGCCGCAAGCGGCATGATGCTACTTGCTGTCTTTCTTCGGCAAATTTCTTACCACCGGCAATTCCGCACCCTTCCGGTCCGATGTGCCGCCCAAGAAAACAAAGCACATCTCGTTGAAGGTCTGCTCCCCAAACGTCACCGCTCGCGGCGGACTGAATGGATTGTGGGGATTCTTGGAACTATTATCATAAACCGCTTCCAGGTCGAGCTTGGTGCCCGCCTTGAGCTTGATCGGATCCTTCAGGAAATACGTCTCCTGCCAGTTGTAATCCCAATCCTTGATGTTGAACAGCAGTTGCGTCTTGCCGTCCGGCGGCGTCATGGTCACCTTGATCTCTTTGCCGAGCATGTGCATGTGCGGCATCATGTCGTACAGAGTCATGTCCTCGCTGACGTAATGCGTGCCCTTGACGACGAAGTGATCGTTATTGGCGGGAATGGCCAGGAACAAACCGGCCATGATGCCGCCCTGGAAGGTCCGCTCCACTTTCTTTTTCGAGAAATATAGGCCAATGGAAGTCTTGTCCTTCTCGGTCTTGCCGTTGCGATGGTAGTGCATTTGCATGACGATGTCCGAGCCTTTGGGCAGCAGGATGCCAGTCCCGTCGGGCAGGGTCCGCGGCAGCTGGCCCGGCGCCCACCCGCCTAAACTGCTGGTGGGCGTGAAGCCCACGCCCATGCCGGCGTAATAACCGGGCCCTTTGTCCAGTTCGTTGCCGCCATGCGGATCCTTGAAGCCCACGACATTTTGCTTCTTTTCCAGCTCCCGGCCCTTGCCGGCCGTATCGACGAATATCAAGGCATGATGCACCACACGCGGATTGCCCGGCCTGACTTCGATGGCCTCGACGAATTTGTCCTCGGCCAATTGCGCTGGCAGCACAAAACAGCGGAACACGTCATTGCCGGTCGGGCCAACTTGAAACTCATCGGAAACCGTCAGCACCATGTCGGGCTTGCCAAGCCGCCAGCCTTCGGGAAACTTCGCCGGCGGCGGACCATCTTTGGCATCGCCTTCCGGCGTGCCGTTGTCGGCCCAGGCGGCAAGGATGTCCAGCTCCAGCTTGCTCAAATGCCGCTCATTGTGGAAAGGCATGCCTTCGCTGATTTTCCAAGGCGGCATGATCCGCGACCGCGTGTAATCCTTGATGTCGGTCGCCCAGTTCACGGCCTGGCGATAAGTCATCAGCGAAAACGGTCCCACCTCGCCCGGCCGATGGCATTCCTGGCAGTTTTTTTGCAAGATCGGCAACACGTCTTTGTAATAGGTGACATCGGCAAGTTTCGGCGCGGCCGTGACAACGCGGCTGATGGGGCAACCAATGGGCGCCGTCGCGGCTGTGCTGACAGGCCGACCGGAGATCATTTCCTCGAGCGCCTGCCGCAGATCGTACTGGGTGACTTCCAGGTTCTTCTTGAGCCGCGCATAATACGCGTCGTCAATGCGGCCCCGGTAACGGAGCACGTAATCGCCGTCCAGAACAAAAACCTCGGGCGTGTGGGTCGCAGCCAGAGCGTCGGCCCCTGCGAAATTCTTGTCCAGCACCACCGGGAACGGCACCTTGAACTCCTTGGCGAGTTTGGCCACGTCCGCCGGCGTTTCATCCTGGTTTTCTGTCAGGCCCATTAACACGACGCCCTGCTTATTCAGTTCATTGGCTATGTCGGCCAGGGGCTGCATATAGCTCGTCGACACGGGGCACTCGAACGACAGAAAAACCACGACAATGGCTTTCTTGTCCTTGAGATCGTAAAGATGGGTAGTTTTGCCGTCGGCATCGGTAAAGGCAATATTGGCGATCTTCTTGCCAAGGAATTTCGAGGGCGGATCGTCGGCCGTTGACGGCCGAGCCAACCACAACGTTGCCGCCGCTGCCAGGACGAACAAAACGCCAACGAATATACGCGAACGCATGGTTTGTTCCTGTGGGAGAGGATGCCAATGACGCCGCGCGAGGGGAAAGCTGGGCACGCACGGCTCGTAGTAATGATACCGATTTCAAAACCCAGTGGTTTCACTAAAACGCTCACGGCCGCTGCCGAAGCTTAGCCAATTCCTGTTCGGCCGCCTCAAGGCGGCGCTGCAGATCGTCGGCCTTTTGCCTTTCTTCGTTGCGTTGTTGCTCTAATTCTGCCGGCAAGGGCAGCAATTCGCCTTGGTGCCAAAAACGCACATAGCCGTCCAGCAATGCCAACTCAATCTCAAGTTCAGGCACCGCAAGCCGGCCGTGTTCGTTCGGCTTCACCTTGGCATAACGGCGTTGATTGTGCCGATAAAGAATCAAATCCTGGTCATCGGGATGAAATAACAGGTAATACGGCACCTTAAGCTCGCGCTCATATTTGCGGTGGTTTTCCACGTAGTCTTTGCGCTTGCTACCCTCTGAAACATATTCCATGGCCCAAAACGGCGGCGCCGGTTGAAATGGCAAGTTATAGCTGGTCATGTCGTCGATGCGCTCTTCCGTGATGACCACCATGTTGTCGGGCACGACCTGGCCGGGCCTGCGCTTGCCGGGAAGTGGATATTGCACCAGCAATTCACTGAAGACATGCACATCCGAACGCCGGCTCGAAACCAAATCAAAGCTCTCCACGGTGATTTTTCTTTGCGTCGCTTGCTTGGTCGCTTCCATGATGTTCTCCAGCGTCAGGCTACGACAATAAGCTTCAGCTTCCGCTTCGTAGTCGATCGCCGGCATGGGCGGACGCGTTTTCGAGATCATGGTTCAGCCTCCAAAATTCATCACGGTTTGGGCCAATCAGCCAGCTGCTGCCGCAAGCTCTCCACCGACATAAGCCGCGAAGGGACTTGCACCAGATTCTCCGTCAGATTCGCCATCGCGGTCCGTTTGGCCTCGACGCGATGCAGCTCCGCTTCCAGCCGCGCCAGCCAGGGCGGCACATCCAGGCCTGCTCCGCTCGGCGTTTCCAGATACGGTTTCAAACCCTGTTCCAGGGCCTCCAGGGCTTGCGTTGTTCCCCCGGCCCGCGCCTGTTCGTAGGCTGGCTCGATTTTCGCACAAACGCGGTCCAGCGCCAAGGGCTGCACGAATCGCTCCCGCACCCGGTCGCTCACCGTCCGCAAACGCATGCCATGCTGCTTTTCCAATTCCGCCAAATGGGCAACATATTTGTCGGCTTCCGCATGCGTCAGCCGTTCCACCTGTTGCTGCCAGGCGGCCGCCCCTTCGCTGGTGTGCTTGACCAGCACTTCATGCACCATCCACAACGGCCGCAACAACCACGCTTGCCGTCCATAGCCCGCTTTGACACGCAAGAAATCGAGCAAGGTGTAGAGATTCTCGCCATAATCGGATTGCGGCGTCGTGGTGTTGTAATCCTTATATTCCTCATAGTTTTCCACGACGGCTTGCAAGATGATCTGCATCCATTGCTCAGCATCCGCTCGTTTGATGCCGCGGTCCAGCGCATCGATGAGAGAAACCGGATTCTGTGGATCGGGGTTGGCGCCGAGATATTCCAGATAGGCCCCGACGCCGCGTTGCAAGATGCCCCGCAGATTGCCGAGCGTCATGAAACGGGCATGGAACAAATCGTGCCCATACTTGCGGATGAAATTGCGCACCCCTTTCCAGGCCGCCTCAGGCGCGAGGGCCTCAAGGATCGAAAGCCGCACGGTCTGGCAATGTTCCGCCCACAATGCCAAAAACGGTTCAATCAACCGGCCCAAAAGATGAACACTTTCCTGTTCGGGCAGACTTTTGTCGGCGCTGATCGACGCCACCGCCGCTTCAATGCTGGCTTGGCAAGCAATCTGGTAAAGCCGGTCAAACTCCGTGACGCGTGGTCCTTGCAACTTTTGCTCGCGTTCCATAGTTTGCGCAACCCGCAGCACGGCATAGGTCTCGCGCAACAAACCAAGTCGCGGCAGATTGGCGACCAGCGCTCGCAGCAATGTCTGCGCGATGCTGGCCCGCAGAATCAAACGCGGATTGCCACCGTGGATCACGGGAATGAATAACAATGGTTCGTGTTGAAAATGCTCAAGAAACTTGGGCAACACCTTCCGCGCGGTGTCCGCATCACCATGCCAAAGCGCTTGCTCCAGTTGAAGCAACGCCGGCTCCCAACGGGGGCGCTTCGCCTCCGCGGCTTCGTCCTCGATGGTCCCCGTGACGCTCATCATGCTGCCGACCGCCAAGGCCCATTCCAGGCAACTGCCGATGACACCGTGCAACAGCCGCTGCTTCGCCTGTTGCCTCCGGTCGAACTCGACGAGCGAATCATAAGATCCCGAAGGCGCGGGCACCGGCCATTGATGAATTGCGTCCATGAGCGCCAGCAAATCGGCGTAATTTCGCCGCGCTTGCGACAGCCATTGCTCGACAACTTCACCTTTGCCAAGTGCTCGCCCGCCGACATGAAACAAACGCGCCACCGTGGAAAGGAAACGCAGCCGTTGCTCGAGTTTTTCTGCTTCGCGTTCCAGTTCAAACTCCTGCTGCGTTTCAAAACCCAGCAACTCGCCTTCGACGCCGTCGTCCGCGCTATCCTGGAATGTCATGCCTTCATAAGCCGCGCCGAAAAGCGGTTCGTCATCCTCTTCGACTTCCCGCGGCATCGGCAATTGTTCCGCACCTTCCGTCCTTTCGAGTTTCGGCACCTGCCAATAATCCTCGGCGTTGGCCTCCAGGTGGTCGATGAATCTCCTCATCAGTTCAATGTTCGGCGCTGGGTCTTTTTCTTGCGTCAGCCCCAGCATCCAGCGCAGCGCCAGATTGTGAAACGAATGCTCGCCATCCTCCAGTGGCACGGATTCGGCTTGGGACAGCCAGTTTACCAATAGCGCCATCGCCGCCTTGTAATCGCGTTTGCCCAAAAGCTCTTCGATCACCAGCCCAAACGACTTCGCCGTCCGAAAACGATCCAGATGCTGCCGCCAGAATGTCAAATCGGCCGCCGCTTCGCCGCGTTCGCGCCATTTGCCAAGCGCCTCGGCTACGTGCTCCGCCGCCGCCGCTGCTTCGCTGCCAACCACGTGTCTCACTTCGCTGACCGCGGTCGTGGCAAACGCGTCCCACCACACCGCCAATTTCTCCATGCGCGTCGCCAGCCGGATGCTCAAGGCGCCATCACCCGCGGCCGCCGCTTCGCCCCGCAAATGCGCGTACTGCGCCAGCAAACGCGCGACCACGTTCACCAACTCGTCGATCCGCGTATCGCGGACGCTGTCTTCCATCGCGGTGAACAGGGGAAACAACGCCTGGAAGCCAAGAATGTTCCACGGATCGGCCATGGCACCGCAGGCAATGGCGCGGTGCAACACGTCTTCAGCGTTATCCAGATGATTCGCGGCCTCGACCAGTTTACCGCGCTCGGACATGATGTGGCTTGTTGTCAGTTGAATGTGGATTTCGCTGAGCATCCGCATCGACGCGGTCGGCACCCGCGCGGCATGCGCGCGAGCGGCCGCGGGGTACCCCAATTCCGCAAGCAACAATGCGAGCCTTCGCTGCTGAAGCTGCGCGGCGCGTTGCTCGGCAAGGTATTGGTTGATGTGTTGTCGAGCCCCGCCAAACGGTTGTCGTGTGACTTTCGCCTCTTGTTGCAAGCGCTGCCCTTGGCCGCCCGTCACCGCGGCTAATTGTGTTCTGTAAAACTCATCGCGATAAGTTGCGATCTTGGGCATGAGCATGGCCAGATTGACCGACGAATCATGCGTGTCCGGCCCCGCCCCGCTGATGCCACTGGCCATCAGCACCGTCGCCGCCAACACCACTGCCGCCTCACGCATCAACTCCTCTGGCGGAAACTCTTTTGCCTTCTCCGCACGATTGAGCAAGCCGTCGAGAATGCCCTGCCGCACCACGAAACGCCGAAAAAATCCGCGATTGTCGATGTGATGCGGGTCCCACTCGCCGAAGCGATAATTGGGCCGCCGATCCGCCGGATGCTGGTGATCGTAAGCCCGCGGATCAAACGCCAACTCGTCAAGGTGATCGAAATTGAAATAGGCATCCTCCATCAAATTTGCCGGTGTGGTTTTGAGCAAATCGAGGGCCGCCGTCACCAGCGCTGCATATTTTCCTGGCACGACGCCCGCCCCGCGCACGTAGATCGGCACTGGCCGCAATTTCTCATGATCGTAAGGCTCGCCGCGCGGCCGCGTCTCCAGAACGGCAATGGGCCGATGGCCAACGTAATCATTAAGTTGCTTGAGCGATCCCGCGACAATGCGGTCCACTTCTTCCCACGGCCCTTGGTGGCTCAGCACCGTCTCGACACAGCGAATCAAAAAACCCGCCTGGAAAATATCGAGATCGTTCTGATGATTCAGCAAATCCTCATGATGCCGCCGATACGCCGAAGGCACATGCCGCAGCGCGATGTCAATCACCGCCTCGGCTTGTTGCACATCGGTAAACCCCGCCTGCCCTTTGGCATGCAACTCGGCCAACCCCTTGCTCAGCTTGTCCACCATCGCCAACCGCGGCGACGGCCAGCCAGCGACCGTTGCCCACGCGGCAAAAAACTGCGCTTGTATGCGCGGATCGGGCCGCCCGGTTGAGAAATTGAGATAACCGAGCAAGCCTTGCAAGGTCGTCGCATTGGCAGCGCTCTTGTCCACGGAATGTCTCCTCGTCCCGCTCCGCTTGAAAGGGATAAGGTGAGCATAACCTGGAAAGAGCGCGGTGGACAGTGCGCTCGGGCTGCCGCCATGTAACACAAGCTGTTAGCGGTATAACCTCGTGAGCATTGCGTTCCCATGCGGAGCCTGGGAACGAAAAAAACCGGGGCGTTACGCCCATGGCGCCGGCTGCTTCGCGAAGAAAGCCCGCAACCCATCTTGACACTCCTGTGTCATGCGAGGTGCCGCGCTGAGCGCCGCCGTTTCTTCGAGGGAAAACATGGAAGTTGAGAATCTACACAGCAGTTGTTTCGTCTTTGTGAGAGCGGAAGGACCACCCTCTGCCAGTGCTCTCGCCAAGGTATCAGCACGTCCTTGCAAATCCTCCGCGGCAACCACTTCGTTGACCAAACCCGCCCGCTGGGCCTGGGCGGCATCGATCAATTCACCCGTCAGCAACAGAAAGCGGGCGGTCCGTTCACCGACATTACGCAAGAGATGCTGCATGACGATGGCTGGGATCAAGCCGCGGCGAACTTCGGTATAGCCGAACTTCGCGTGGGGCACCGTGATGGCCAAATCACATGCAGACACCAGTCCCGCTCCGCCGGCGATGGCCGAGCCATTGACGGCGGCAATTGTCGGCTTGGGCAAGGTGCAAATCAGATCGTACAGCTTGGCCAAACGCAGCGCGTCGTCTCTGACTTGCGCTTCGTCAACGGTTTGGCCGACCGATTTTTGCAATTCTGCCATGTCCATGCCGGCGCAGAAGACTAGCCCCGCTCCAGTCAATATGACGCTGCGAGCAACCTTGTCATCACGAGCGCGCTCGAATGCTTCGGCCACTGCGGCGATCAGAGGCCGGTTGAGGGCATTGCGTTTTTCAGCCCGGTTGAGCGTGATCACGACAGCGGGAGGGCGAGAAGTGTAAAGGACAAGCGGCTCACTCATGGGTATCCCCAAAAAATCAAGCTGCACCAATGGCTAACCAAAAAATCCTCTGCCCTTCGCCGCCAACTCGATCATCTGGTCAGTCGCTACGAACCGCTTACCAAGCGGCTCATACTTCTTGAGCTTGTCCATGATGTTCGATATCCCGACAGTGTCGGCCCAGCGCAGGATGCCGCCGCGCCAGGATGGAAAACCGATGCCAAGGATGAGGGCCAAGTCCAGATCGCCGGCGTCGCGGACAGTTCCTTCGGTCAAGCACCGACTCGCTTCTGTCAACATTGGCAGGAACAAACGATCAGTGATTTCCTCCAGCGCAATCTGCCGCCGATGAGTGCAGTACCGATTCAAGATCGCTTCGAGCGCAGGATCGTCGGCCCCTTTGCGGTTTTCGGCGTAGTTGTAGAAACCAGCCCCCGATTTCTTGCCGAGACGCCCAGCGGCAACCAATTCGTCGAGGATTCGCGTTTGTTTGGCCCGGTTGGCGTAGGCCGCGTTGACCACGCGGCTGCCAAACAGTGACGTGTCCAGGCCGACGAGATCCTTGAGCGCAATCGGCCCCATAGGCATGCCAAACGCGGTGGCCGCTGCGTCAATGATGCGCGCGTCCGCGCCTTCTTCAAGCATGGCCAGAGCTTCATTAATGTACTGCAGATAAACGCGATTCACCAAGAAGCCGGGACAATCACGGACGACGATTGGTGTCTTGCCAATCTTGCGGGCCAGGGCCACCAAGGTTGCCACCATTGCATCGCTGGTTTTCTCGCCACGAACGATCTCCACGAGCTTCATCCGATCGACCGGATTGAAGAAATGCATGCCGGCAAAACTCTCAGGCCGCTTCCAGGCAGCCGCCATCCGCGTGATCGAGATCGTAGAGGTGTTGGACGCCAGAATAGCATCTTCGCTCAGAATGCTTTGAAGTTCGCGGTAGGTTTGCGTCTTGACGATTTCATTTTCGACGACCGCTTCGATAACAACTTCCCGGTCAGCCATTGTCTTTATTTCTGTGGTTGTGGTTAACTTGTTGATCGCCGCTGACGCTTCCGGCTCGTCACGGCCCTTGAAGAGTTTGGCAATGTTTGCGACGCCCTTTTCCAGGGCGGCAGCTGCGCTGTCGAGCATCATCGTGGAGATGTCACAACGAATGTGGGCGCCAGCAATGCCGCTGCCCATTATGCCGGCGCCCATAACACCCACGCGGTTTACCTCTCGTGGTTTCACGGTTGGGTCCGAGACGCCGGGGTCTTTGGCTGCTTTTTGCTGCAAAAAGAAAACCGCGATGAGGTTCTTGGAAACAGCGCTTCCGATCAATGGAAGGCATTGCTCGGTCTCCACCTTGAGACCATCACTGAGCGGCAAATTGCAACCTTTTTCAATCGCCGTCAAGGCGGCCAGGGGCGCGGGAAGATATCCCTTCGTTTTCGCCATGAGTTGTTCGCGAAGCCTGGCAAACAGCGACGATGCTTGTTCCGCACTGAGGCCGATGGGTTGTTGCTTCTTTTGGCGTTGGGGTTGCCAAGAATCGGTTTGCCTGGCCCACGCCAGCAGGCGTTGGGCTTCCTCCATCAAGCGCTCACTTGGCACTGCATCCTGTACGAGCCCGATCTCTAGAGCACGTCGGGCGTTGACTGGTTCGCCCCGGCAAATCATTTCCGCGGCCACCGCCGGACCAACGATGCGGCTAAGCCGTTGCGTGCCGCCCCACCCTGGCATGAGGCCCATTTTCGTCTCCGGCAAACCAAGTTGGCACTTGGGATGCGAGCCCGCCACCCGAAAATCGAAGCCGAGCGCCAGCTCTAGGCCGCCGCCCAGGCAGCTGCCGTCAATGACCGCCACCGTCGGGTACGGCAGGGACTCGAAACCAGCGACTATGGCCAGGCCGCGGCGCGATTTCTCTTTGGGAGGCTGGGCGGAACCCAGTTCCTTGAGATCGGCGCCGGCAATGAACATTCCAGGTTTGCCACTGCGCAGTGTCAGACCATGCAAATGAGTCCAGCTCTTCAATTGGCCCAAAACCTGCTCAAACTCCAGCAGCATTGGTTGGCTCAAGATGTTGGCA
>DASRAT010000814.1:0-4190 GCA_035638015.1 Gemmataceae bacterium
CTGCATGGTCACCTGAAACGTGCCTTGAGGCTCGACGATCAGCGTGTCCACTTTGAGAGCGGTGTCTTGGCTCGGATCGAAGTTGAGGACGCCATCGTCGCGGACCGTCCGCACTGCCGCTGTGGCGGTATCCACGGTAACGGTCGTGTTGGCGGAAACTAGCACATTGGCGCCTGGGCCTGGAATGGGCGAAGCGGTGGGATCGCTGCCGAGATATTGCCAAGTCGTGGATGCGGACCAGGGGCCGCTGGCCATCGATTTGTAGGTCAGGGCCACGTCTGGCACGAGGCCGCCCGTGATGCTTCCGTCGGCTTCTGGCTTGCCGAACACCGCCAGGTGTTCGGCGTCGAGCACCACGTTGGCGTGAGGCGTCAGCCGAATTTCAAGTGGTTCAACCAGTGGCCTGAACGGATAACGTTGTCGGCGACGTGCCTTCGGGGAATTAGATTGCGCACCACGCCGCAGGAATCGGGAGAGAATACCCATGGGACTTGTCCTCCTCAGGACACAACGTGAAGTGAAATTGTGACAAAAATGATTTTGTTACCGAGTGATCCAACCGCAGACTGCGGCTCACCTGGTGACGGGCTTCCAGCCTAATTCAATTGAGAGGGATAGGCTTTGGAGGATGAGGTTACCCTTTGGGATTTGGCGCGTCAAGTAAATAACGGACTTTTTTGGAATATGGGATTAGGCAATCACGACATTGGATTGAAACACTCACAGGTCTTCGCAGGGACCTGCTGTCCAGACAACGAACTTTCGTGTAGAAAAGTGTCAACCGAAATCCTCGTTCCGGTCCCCTCAGGAGTCTCCAGTCATGACGACACCCGTCGCCACCACCCGGCCCAGCGGCCAACTTTCGCTCAAAGACAAACTCTCTCGCCTTAGCTTCACCGACGCTTGCAAGCTGCTCGGACCCACGGGTTCCAAGCTGATTCGCAAGAGTGCCAACCTCTGGGACATTGAGATCGCCGAGGACGTGACGTTCAGCACCGATCAATTCCGGGTCCAGCTACCGGGACCAAAACCCGATGACCCAGCCGTTGTCGTCACCATCAACCTTGCGGACGATGCCCGCCAGCGCCTGGAATGGGCTTGCAGCCAATGCTTCCAGGCTTGCGAGCACGTCGGCGCTGCCTTTTCCTTGATCTTGGAGGACAAGACGACACTGGGCCTGGCGGCGCCGCCCAAGCCGCGCGTGGCTGTCGAGAGTCTGAGCGAAAAAGAATTGGTGGCCGAGGCCCTGGCCCAGCGGGCCGAGCGGGCCAAAGTCGAGAAAATGGGTGTTCGCACCGCCGACGCCGACAAGCCCTGGACCGACTACACAGTTACCAATCGCACCAGTGGCAAAAGTTACCGCGTTGCATTGCGCGGTCTGGAGCCTGGTGTCTCCTATTGCTCCTGTCCCGATTTCCGCACCAACACGCTGGGCACTTGCAAACACATCCTGCATGTTCTGAAAAAAGTCAAACGCCGCTTTTCGCCACGCGATCTCAAGCAGCCTTATCGCCGCAAACACCTCGCCGTGGTGCTGCGTTATGCCGAGGACGTGACCCTGCGGCTGCTGACGCCGGAGCGCATGAATGACGAAGTCGCCACGATCGTCAAGCCGCTGCAAGACAGGCCGATCGAGGATGTGCATGATCTGCTCAAACGCATCACGCGTTTGCAAAAGCTCGATGCCGATGTCGCGGTTTATCCCGACGCCGAGGAGTACATACAACAGCAATTGATCCAGGAACGGCTGCGTGACAAAACGGCCGCCGTCCGCAAAGACCCGGCCAATCATCCGCTGCGAAAGTCGTTGTTGAAAGTACCATTGTTGCCATACCAGCTAGACGGCGTCGCTTTCGCCGCCAGCGCCGGCCGGGCGGTGTTGGCTGACGACATGGGCCTGGGCAAAACCATCCAGGGCGTCGGCGTCGCCGAGTTTCTGGCCCGTGAGGCCGACATCAAGAAGGTCCTCATTATCTGCCCCGCGTCGCTCAAATCGCAGTGGCGCAATGAAATCCACCGCTTTTGCGACCGCCGCGTCCAGCTTGTCGGCGGCGGCGCCTCGGAGCGGGCCGGCCAATATGGCAACGACTGTTTCTTCACCGTTTGCAATTACGAGCAAGTGCTGCGCGACATCCTCGCCATCGAGCCGATCAAATGGGACCTGATCATTCTCGACGAAGGCCAGCGCATCAAGAACTGGGCATCCAAAACCAGCGCCGTCATCAAGGGTTTGAAATCGCGGTTCGCTCTGGTGCTGTCAGGCACGCCGCTGGAAAACCGGCTTGATGAGTTGTACTCCGTCGTGCAATTCATCGATGACCGCCGCCTGGGTCCGGGCTTTCGCTTCTTCAACAAGCACCGCGTGGTGGACGAAAAGGGCAAGGTGCTGGGTTACAAAAACCTGGGCGAATTGCGGGAGGCATTGGCTCCCATCCTGCTGCGGCGGACGCGTGACAGCGTCAAAATGGACCTGCCGCCACGCACCACGGAAATCGTCCGCATTGCGCCGACCGACGAGCAGTTGGCGGTGCATGCCGCCAATATGCAAATTGTCGCCAGCATCACGCGCAAGAAATTCATCAGCGAAATGGACTTGCTCCGCTTGCAAAAAGCGCTGCTCATGTGCCGCATGGCCGCCGACAGCACCTTTCTAGTTAACAAGGAAGAGCCGGGGTTTTCCACCAAGCTCGACCACCTGGATGACCTGTTCAGCGAGTTGTTCGGCGAAGAAGGCCGCAAGGTCGTGTTGTTTTCCGAGTGGACCACCATGTTGGGGTTGATCGAAAAACAGCTCAATGCCCGCAAGCTGGACTATGTCCGCCTCGACGGCAGCGTGCCGCAACGCCAACGGCAAGAATTGGTCGAGAGATTCCAAAACGATCCGGCCTGTCAACTGTTCATCACCACCAACGCCGGTTCGGTCGGTCTGAACCTGCAAGCGGCCAACACGGTGATCAACGTCGATCTGCCCTGGAACCCCGCGGTGCTGGAACAGCGCATCGCTCGCGCTCACCGCATGGGGCAGACGCAGCCGGTGCAAGTCTTTGTGCTGGTCACCGAAGAAACCATTGAGGAAAACCTGCTGGCCACGATCGCCAAAAAACGCGACCTGGCCCTTGCTGCGTTGGACGCCGAATCCGAGGTCGAGCAGGTCGATCTGGCCAGCGGCATGGAGGAACTCAAGGGTCGATTGGAAGTATTGCTGGGGGCCAAGTGCGAAGCGCCTGTGGACGAAAGCGTCAAAAAGGAGAACCTCGAAACCGCGCGGACTGTGCATCAGCAGCGTATCGCCGCGGCCGGTGGGCAGCTTTTGGGCGCCGCCTTCCAGTTTCTCGGCGAACTGGTGGGTCAACAAGATGCTCCGCCGCCGCCCGACGCCCTGGTGCAAAACCTGCGTGCCGGCCTCGATTCCTGCGTCCAGCAAGACGCCGACGGCAAACCGCGGCTCACCGTGACCTTGCCCGACAAAAGCGCCCTGGAGGGTTTGGCCCAGACGCTGGCCAAGTTGCTGGCGATGGGCAATCCAGGCAACGACGTCTAGCGGTTGAGCCCGCAGCGCAAGCAAGGATTGCAGTTGACGCCCTTGCTTGCGCTGCGGGCTCAAAGATTCTCACCAGTAATTTGTTGCACCAACCCAGTCCCGCCAGTAAAAATGCGGTGAAGGGCAAGCCGCGCCCGCCGCTGCCCGCGTCCGTATTTCGCCCCCTTTTTGTGAAGGTAAGCCGCCGTGAAACGCTTCATTGCTTGGTCGACTCTGCTGTCGGCCCTGTTGACGACTCCCGCGTTCGCCGAAAACTGGCCGCTCTGGCGCGGTCCTGAAAACAACGGCATTTCCAGCGAAACCAAGCTGCCGCTGCAGTGGAGCGAGACCAAAAACGTTGTCTGGAAGGTCAAGATGCCAGGCAAGGCCGGCGCCACGCCGGTGATCTGGGGCGACCGCCTCTTTGTTTCCAGCGGCGACGGCAAGGACAACGTCCTGTTGTGCCTCGACACCGCCGGCAAAACACTGTGGAAACGCAAGATCGGCGCCGCCGGCCGCTTTAAGGTCAACACCGGCGAAACCAACGACGCCGCCAATTCTCCCAGCACCGACGGCAAAAACGTTTACGCGTTCGACGGCTCAGGCAATCTTGTCTGTTTCGATTTCGACGGCAAAGAGATTTGGCGATTCAATGCCGTGGACCGCTATG
>DASRAT010000815.1:0-2263 GCA_035638015.1 Gemmataceae bacterium
CTCTGCTGACGAATGAGAAACTTCGCAAAGTGCCGCCTGGTTTGGAGAAGGCTCTCACTACGCGGTCGTGCAAAATTAATTATTATGTGAGAGAAAGAAACATGAAGAATGCAGACTAGCAATACACGCTTTTTTCCAGACTACGCTGGGAAAAAGAGGTTCGCCTATCGGCGAACAGCTGGTTTTGTGTAATATCGGGCTCATGACAACCACCGACGATTTTTCGACCTATGTGGCAGACCTGCTCAGTGGCACCTACGACTGTGTGGACCGCATTTCGGTGCGCGGCTATTTTCCGCTTGGCCAAACCAGCGGTGGGCTTTTGACATGGTGGAACAAGCTGTTTCCTAACACAGCGCTGACCGAGCAACGACTGCGCAAGCTGGCGGGAGACTTTGCCCGGCGCCTGCATGCCTCTGCCCGCAAGCACAAAATCCCGCTGCGCTACTTTGTGATCGGCGACAAGAGCAAACATGCCCAAGCGGAAAAACTTCGCCCGGTCGATCCCAAGTTCCGAGGGGTATTTGCCATTTTCGTGGCCAAAGCTCCGGCCCTGGTCTGGCAAGCCAAAAACAATCACAACGGCAAAGTGGTGGTGCGCCGGCCGAAAAACTGGCCGCTGGTCTATCATTACCATTTCCACATAGTCGACCCCGAGTGGGGACACGTGACGATCCGGATGAGCGGCCATCCGCCGTTTGGTCTGCAAATTTCTCTCAATGGGCATGAATGGGTACAGCGTCAGGCGCAAAAACGAGCCATCGGTTGGGTCAAGGAGGGCAACTGTTTTGTGGGCGGCTCTGACCTGGCCGGCCTCAATGGGCTGGCTGAGCAGTTGGACGGTAGTCAGGGCCTGGCGCGCCTGGCGCAGGTGGTGGATCGCTGGGTGTACTCGGCGTGCCTGTGTTATGCGCTGAGCCGCGAGCAACAACAACGTTCGGAGTTTCGCTACGCCTATTCCTGCTACCAACTGGAATACCGCCGCAATCTGTGGTTCAAGAGCGGTCGCCAACTCGACAGTGTCTATCAAGGGCTGATCGACCGCACGCGTCGCCTGTTGGACGTGCCCCGACTCAAAACCATCTTCGGTCGCAAGCAGCGTCCCAGCAAGACCCAAGCACGGGACGGGCGATTGGAGAAAATCATTGAGCGGTCGGTGCATGACTTGACGGTGTTCAAACTGAACTTCGGCAAGCTCACCCTGAAGATGTATGACAAGGGGGATCGCGTGCTGCGGGTGGAGGTCATCGTCAACAACATCGAGGAACTGCGCTGTGGCAAACGGTTGGAGAAACTGCCCGGCATGTTGCATCGTCTGCAAGAGATGGTGGTGGCCTTTTTGGGTGTGGTGCAGGCGGCACACTTGAGCTTTGTGGACGGCCAGCAAGGGGATGCTTTGGCCGCGCCGAGTGTGCGCGGTGCGCGACGCACGGCCGGGGTGGACCTGCAAAAGCCGCGGATGCGAGCGGTGGCCGAAGCGATAATCGCGCTGGCGGCCCAACCCGAGGGATTTAGTGCCGCTGAGTTGGCTGAGCGAGTGCGAGCGCAGAAGGGAGGAGTGATGGCGAGCTATGTGGCCCGTAAAGCCGCTTATGATTTGTACAAGCTGCGGGGCAAATCGCTGGTGGAGCGGATTGATAAAAGGCGGCGCTACCGAGTGCGTCGGCCAGGCATCCGCACGCTGGCGGCGCTGTTGATCCTGCGCGAGCAGGTGATCAAACCGGTACTGGCCGGAGTCTGTCGGCCCAAACGCGGTCGTCCACCGAAGAATCTTCATCCGCTCGACGATCATTACCAAAGACTTCAACGCGAGATGCTGTCCACACTCCAGACATTGAAAATTGCCGCTTGATACTTGGACGCTATAACAAACATGTTGGTTTTAGTTTTTGGATAGCAATGCAATGCAATACGAAGAGCACGAAGTTCGGAGTTTAAAATACCCGAATCCTTCGTGTCCTTCGTGAGCTTCGTGGTGAACAAATCAAACTGAAGGTGACGCATTGTCCACATAAAAGCCTGAAGAACCAAATCATAAGGAGGATTGATGGATCAGCATTCAGTGCAAGTGATTATTGAAACATTAAAAGAGGAAGGCGTCGACTTAGCCGTGACGTTGCCCGAGGAGCCCACTTTTTCGCTTACCGAAGCAATGCGGGAGGATCCCTTCTTCCAAGCGGTGACGGTGGCGGGCGAAGGCAACGGCCTTGCCTTTTGCGCCGGCGCCGCGCTGGGCGGGCGTCGGGTGGTTTTCGTGACCGGC
>DASRAT010000816.1:0-6665 GCA_035638015.1 Gemmataceae bacterium
CACTCACAGCGATTTCACCCCATTTATCCTGGGAAATGCTGCACATATTCATTGCACACCGTGTTTGGCGTGGGCCAGACATTGCTGTCTGCCACTTTGCCGCAGCAGTTGGTGGCAGACAGGAATGTCTGCCCCACAAAGAAATCAAAACGCAACGATAACAATTACCAGGCGTGAAAAGTTCAACCGGGCGCAGCCATGCTAATTTTGATAATAAGCCTGTCCGATGCGGCCCCATAATCATTTAATGATCAACAGACGAACCCTGGCCCATTGCTTTGGGCAAATGGTTTTCGTGGTTTCTGACCAAATAAGATCGCTTCCCGTGAACAAACCGATGGCATGGGAAGTGCGTCATCATCATCTTTCGACCCTGGCAATCAAGGGCCAAATCCAGCCCGGTATTGCGTTCAACTGCTTAAACCTTGGCTGCCGCAAGCGGCTACAGGCAAAAATATCCGGCCCAAATGACGATTCGCCACGGTCGCCGCCCCACGATTCCCTGCTTAAAAGATCAGGGGCAGGCGAGCGGCCAGGAGGCAAGCAATTTCACATAACGAGGAAGCGACATGGACACCGTCCGGCAAGCACCTTTCAAACGCATCGCCTTCATCGGCAATTACCTGCCACGCCAGTGCGGCATTGCCACCTTCACAACCGATCTGTGCGAAGCCATCGCAGCTGCTTACCCCGAGACCACCTGCTTCGCCATGCCGGTCAACGACACCCCTGCCGGCTATGACTATCCGCCGCGCGTCCGTTTTGAATTGGCGGAAAGCGACACGGCTTCCTATCGCCGCGCTGCCGATTTCCTAAATGGCAACAATGTGGACCTGGTCTGCCTGCAACACGAGTACGGCATCTTTGGCGGCACTGCTGGCAGTCACATATTGTCGCTGCTGCGCGAACTGCGCATGCCGGTGGTGACCACGCTGCACACCGTCCTGCGCGAGCCGGACGCCAATCAACGCCGTGTCATGGAAAAGTTGGCCCAAAGATCGGACCGCCTGGTCGTGATGAGTGAGCGCGGCATGGAGTTTTTGCGCGACATCTACCGCGTGCCAGCGGACAAGGTCGATCACATTCCTCACGGCATACCCGATGTCCCCTTCGTGGACCCCAGCTTTCACAAGGATCGCTTTGGCGTCGAAGGCAAGCTAGTCTTGCTTACCTTTGGCCTGCTGGCGCCAAACAAGGGGCTTGAATATGTCATCGAGGCGTTGCCCGCGATTTTGGCACGTTATCCGCAAGCCGTTTACATCGTGCTCGGCGTGACCCATCCTCACGTCAAGCGGCACGAAGGGGAGTTTTATCGGCTCCGCCTGGAGCGGCTGGCGCGGACGCTGGGCGTGGAAAGCAGTCTGCTTTTTTACGACCGCTTCGTGAGCCTGGAAGAATTAATCGAGTTCATTGGGGCGGCAGACATCTACGTCACGCCGTATCTCAACGCCGCCCAGATCACTTCGGGAACGCTCGCTTACACCGTCGGCGCCGGCAAAGCCATCATTTCCACGCCCTATTGGTATGCCGAGGAATTGTTGGCGGAGGGCCGCGGTTTGCTCGTACCCTTCGCCAACGCCTCCGCCATTGCCGAGCGTGTCCTGGAAATGCTGGACAACGAACCGGAGCGGCACGCCATGCGGAAGCGGGCCTATTTGTATGGCCGGGAAATGACTTGGCCGAAAGTCGCCGCCCGCTATATGGCCAGCTTTGCCCAGGCCCACGAGGATCGCATCCAGTTTCCACGCCCCGTGCTTACAAGCTCGGCGTCGATGTCCCTGTTGATCGGGGGAGAGGGCACTGGCCGCGCCTCGGAAGCGTCATTGCTCAACCGCACGCTGGAAAAGCAGCAGCCGGAACTTCCCCTTCTCAACCTGGAGCATCTGAGGCGGCTGACCGACGATACCGGCCTCATTCAACACGCTTGTTTCAACGTGCCCAACTACGACGAAGGCTATTCGTCCGACGACAACGCCCGTGCCCTGATCGTGGCCGTTTCCCTGGAAGAACAGGGTGAGGGCACGTCCACGGAAGCGTTCAGCATGGCGTCGCGTTATCTCGCGTTCCTTCGCCATTCCTTCAATCACCAGACGGGCCGGTTCCGCAATTTCCTGGCCTACGACCGCCGCTGGCTGGAAGAAAAAGGCTCCGATGATTGCCACGGCCGCTGTCTGTGGGCACTGGGCACCGTCATCGGCCGCTCCAACCATCCCGGCCTGCGCGGTGTGGCCGGCCAGCTTGTCGAGTCGGCCCTGCCGGCCATCACTGACCTCACCAGTCCGCGTGCCTGGTCGTTCATTCTGCTGGGCATCCACGAATATCTGAAACGCTTTGCCGGCGACCGCACGGCCTCCACCCTGCGTGAAGAACTCGCCGAGCGGCTTCTCAAGAACTACCGCAAATACAGCGCCGCCGATTGGCCCTGGTTTGAGGACCGGCTGACCTATTGCAATGCGGCCCTGCCCCACGCTTTGCTGATCAGCGGCCAGGCCATGGGCCGGGACGACATGGTTGAAACGGCCCTCAAAACCCTGGAATGGCTGGCCGGCCTTCAGACGGCCGACCGTGGCCATTTCGTTCCCATCGGCTCCAACGGCTTTTACCTTCGCGGCGGAACGCGAGCCAGGTTCGACCAGCAGCCTGTCGAAGCGCACGGCATGGTTTCGGCTTGTCTGGCAGCCCACGCCAACACCGGTGAGTCGCGCTGGAGCCGACACGCCCACGCGGCTTTTGACTGGTTTTTTGGCCGCAACGATTTGCACCTGTCCCTTTACGATCCGGCCACCGGCGGCTGCCGCGACGGCTTGCACTCCGACCGCCTGAATCAAAATGAAGGGGCCGAATCCACGCTGGCGTTTCTCATGGCGCTGCTGGAAATCCAGGTCGCCCAGACGCTCTCTCCACCCAGCGAGAATGGCGCCAGTGGTTCGCGACACCAGCAGCCGAAACTGAAGGTTGCCACCTGAAGATTGTTTCCTGCTGCGGGGAACAAGAATTGGCCTAGACCGAGACAAGCGGTGTGGGTTAGGCTTGGTGCGCGTCATGGAGGATGATCGGTGAACGGAAGTTCCGAGTCACTGATGTTTGGCAATTTGCCGTTCAGTGAGCTTGGGTTTTCCGCGTTCTTTAACCGAGGATTCAAGGGAATGACCCATAAGAAATCGTCAGCGTGTGAAGCAGTGGTGCCAGAGGCAGCCTCCTTGGAAGGAGATCGGGAGCGAACTCGACTTTCCGCAGGCCCGGCGTTACCAACCCAAACCGTTGGCCCGAAGCTTTTCAGGCCTGCGGCTTCGCCTGGAGCGGCGCCAGCCGTTCTTTCCGAGCATTCAACCAAGGCTCCGATTGCGGAGCCTAGATCAAAAGGCAAGACATTGTCCACTACCTTACCCAAGGCCGAAGTTCTCTTTCACCGCCATCCCAAGAATCCGATCTTGACTGCGGCCGATTGGCCCTATGCCATTAACTGTGTATTCAATGCCGCGGCCACGCTGCTGAAAGACGGCACCACCTTGCTTTTATGTCGTGTCGAGGATCGCCGCGGCCACTCGCATCTGTGCGCCGCCCGCTCGAAAAACGGCGTCGACGGCTGGGAAATCGACCGCGAACCGACCCTGATGCCCGATCCCAAGAATCATCCCGAAGAGCTGTGGGGCATTGAAGACCCCCGCATCACCTATGTGCCCGAGTTGGGCAAATACGTCGTCGTCTACACTTCCTTCTCGTCCAGCGGCCCGGGCGTATCGCTGGCGCTAACGGAGGATTTCAAGACCTTTGAACGCTACGGCGACATCATGCCGCCCGAAGACAAAGACGCGGCCCTGCTGCCGCGTCGCATCGGCAATTACTGGGCGTTGATCCACCGCCCCGTGAGCGGCACGCTGGGCGCCAATATCTGGCTGTCCTACTCGCCCGATCTGCGCCACTGGGGCAGCCACCGCGTCATCCTGGAAGCGCGCCGCGGCGCCTGGTGGGATGCCAACAAAATCGGCTTGTCTCCCCCGCCCATCGAAACGCCCGAGGGTTGGCTGTTCCTTTACCACGGCGTCCGCCGAACTGCCGCGGGCTGCATTTATCGGCTGGGTCTGGCCCTGTTCGATCTGAATTCCCCGGAACGCTGCATCCGCCGCGGCGATTCCTGGATCTTCAGCCCCGAGGAGCCATACGAGCGCTACGGCGACGTAGATAACGTCGTTTTCCCCTGCGGTTACACCATCGGCGCCGACGGCGACACGATCAACATGTACTATGGCGGCGCCGATAGCTGCATCGCCCTGGCCACGGGCAGCATCCGCGGCCTGTTGACCTGGTTAGAAAAGGACGGCAAGCCGGACGACCCACTACACGAACACGTGTAACAAAAAAGGGGGCGCAGTGTTGCGTCCCCTTTTTTTTGCGCATCAAGGTACTCCACGCCGCCCACCACCATCCGAGTCACGCCTCCATTGCCCAATCAATATCTCGCTACGTTCTGGCTGAATACTAACACCCCACTTTTGCTCTTCAACGCCATTTTAGATTTGCGTGGAAATCCTGATTCAAGGAGCATGTCATCGTCGGAGCGCCGCGACGTACTGCATCAGCAACTGGGGTTCACGCAAGGGCGGCCCGTGGCCGAAGCAAACTATGCTTGGATGCAAATCGGCCAGTAGTCGTATCGACCGGCGATTTTGAGCGGCGTCGGCGGAGAACATTGGCGGAGGCTGACGCAGGCCGGGCTTGCCGGTTACGACGTTGATGTTGGCCAGCACGTCGCCGGCGATGCAGACGCGATCCGATTCCCGGAAGAACATGCAATGACCGGGCGTGTGACCGGGTGCGTGGACCACGCGGAAGCCGGCAATGATATCGCCGTCTCGCAATACTCTGCCAACTTCGCACGGCGGACCGGCCCATAACCATTGGCCAAGGCGGAGAAGCCGATTGTGCGGCAACATCGGCATTCTACCTTCAACGCAGGCAACATCTTCATTGTGGCAGGCAAGCGGGACTCCGAACTTTGCGCACACCGCCTTGGCCGAACCCTGATGATCGGGATGGCAGTGAGTCAGGGCTACCATGCTGACACACCGGCCTCTGAGTTGGCGAAAAATCCGACCCGATGCCCAGCGCGTGGCAGCGTCAATTAGGATGTCCTCTAGCAAGTAGGAATTGACGTAATGGGCGGGGTAACCGGTCAATTGCCAGACGCTGTCGGCGATGGGGATCATTGCAAATTGGTTTCGATTTTTTGTCGTTGTCTCACCGTTTTGGCAAGGCCGGCATTGTACGCGCGCTGGACCGGTTTGAAAACGGAGTATTTACCAAAGTATTTTCAAGAAGCATTTGAGTATGTAGCGAAAAGTTGGCGGCCTTGGCGGTCTTCGCAGTAGCACACGGATTTTTGAGGATTTTCCGATGGCCATGCAGTGAGCCGTTGGCACTCTTGGCGATCTTCTACAGTAACCAAATGGCCAAGTCATTTGCCCGGAATAAGACTGTCATCACTATTCCTGGAGCGGCCTTTTTGGGAGCCTTCTTGATGATCAAGAAATATGCGTTGTTCAGCGGCTGCATCGTTTTGTTATGCGGTGTGAGCTTCGCGGCCCGCTCACCCCAAGTCGGCGAAAAAGTCCCCGAGTATATCGCGGTCCCCAATTGGCTGACATTGCCCAAGAACTTTCAGTTCGGCCCCGTGACCGCGGTGGCCACCGACAAGGACGACAACCTTTACATCTTCCATCGCGGCAAACGGCCCGTCGCCATCTTCGATAAAAACGGCAAATTCCTGCGCTCCTGGGGCAACCGCGAAGTCGAAACTGCTCATGGTTTGCGCATCGACCATGACGGCAACGTCTGGACCACCGATCTCGACACGCACCAGGTCATCAAGCACGATCCCAACGGCAAGGTGCTGCTGAAATTGGGCAAGGCCTACACCGCCGGCACCACACCGGCCCTGTTCGATCAGCCCGCCGATGTGGCGATCGCGCCCAACGGCGACATCTATGTGGCCGACGGCTACGGCAACTCGCGCGTCGTGAAGTTCAACAAAGACGGCAAATACCTGACGGAATGGGGAAAACCCGGCAAAGGCCCCGGCGAGTTCAATTTGGTCCACGGCATCGTGCTGGACGCCAAGGGCCGCGTTTACGTTTGCGACCGTGAAAACGAGCGCATCCAGGTTTTCGACGGCGACGGTAAGTTTTTGGAGCAATGGCGCGGCCTGGGCACGCCGTACAGCATGTTTTTACAAGGCGGTCAGCGCATGTTGGTGACCAACGGCCACGGCAATCAAGTCCACCTGTTGGACTTCAGCGGCAAAGTACTGGGACGATTCGGCGCAAAGGGCAAAGGGCCGGGGCAATTTCTGCTGGCACATGGCATCTGCGCCGATTCGCGGGGAGTGATTTACGCCACCGAGTTCGACGGGCAGCGGGTGCAGAAGTTTGTGGCGAAGTAACAAACTGCAAGTTGATAAGGGCCAGCGAATCAACCCTTCCCTTGCGTCACACTCACTAACTTCCCCTGTGTCACACCCGTGCTTGACCGCACGCGCACCGCGTAATCTCCAAGCTTCTGCACGCTCGCCCGCCACATCACCACCGAAGTCGTCGCCTGCTCGCGCGGCTCAGGCACCGATTGCACTGCCTTGCCTTCCGCCAGCGTCATCCCCGCAGGCAATTCCA
>DASRAT010000817.1:0-2166 GCA_035638015.1 Gemmataceae bacterium
GAGGGTGAGTTGGGCAGGATCGACCACGTCCAGCAAGCTGCCGTGGTCCGTGAAGACCGCGTTGATGGCAGCCAAGTTTGATCCTGCGGCGTTCTCAAACACACCTTGACTCTGGCTGGATCCCGCGGCGAAATTGATGTCCTCACCGGCCGCGAGGATGCCCTTGTCCGAGCCGGATATGGACAGGTGGGTGCCGTTCACATCGTTGTTTTTGTTGTTGGCCCCATCGTCACCGATCAAGCCAGCACTGACAATGGCCCCCGTTGTGCTGATGCCTCCGCCAATCGAGAAGTTGCCCAGGATGCCGTAGCGGAACGCGGCCAGCCCGTATTCGCCCGGGTTGCCTTTCACGGCAATGCGGCCGCTCAGCCCGCCGGTGACCTTGATGTCGCCGATGGCATTGCCCAGCGCGATGATCTGGCCATTGAGGCCGCCTGTGGAAACCGCAATGCCCCCGAAGCGGATCAAGCTGCCGTCGGGGTTCAATTTGGCGCCGCCGCCGGCGGTTGTTTGAATGATGCCTATATCGCCGTCCGTCGCCACTACGCCGTCGATGCCGCTTTGCACATTGACCTGGCTGACCAGGTTGCCTTTGACGAGGATCTTGCCGCTGAGGCCGCCCCCGCCGGCGTGAAGGGTGGTGACACCAGTGATATTGCCGGACGCGTCCGTAAAAGCACGGCCCAGGTTGCCAACCGTGGTTTTGACCACGCCGGTGATGGCGCCATTGCTGACTTCAATGTTGCCGATGATGCTGTCGGCCGTCACGTTCGCCAGGCCCTGCGGCGAGCTAAGGATCAAATCGCCTATCGACCCGCCTAGCGCTGAAATCATTGAAATAATGGGCTGTGCGGTCGTTAGCGAGGCCCCCTGGCCGGTGAAGGCCACCGATTCCACGCTCGTGGAAGACCCCGTTGGAATCAAGGTTTCTTGGGCGGTGACCGGAATGTTGTCCACCACGATGTCGGTAAACAACATCTTTTTGTTGTTGAAGGAACTGCCAGTGCCCGTCACCAGGAACTGGGCGACATTAAGGGCTTCGCTGAAGAACAACTGGAAGGTATCGTTGGCTTGAGACAGACCCGTGCCCGCCGCCAATGGAACCTGAGCATCGGGGTTACCGGCGTTGTCGGCTGTCACCCCGGCGAAGGAATGGGCCGCAAGCGCCGGTACGCTCTTGGCCACGATGCTCGCTGCCGGCAAATTGCCCGCCACCGCCACAGCAACAGTGTCTTGCGGCAGTTGCACGCCCCCCGTTGTGCTGGCCGGCAGATTGAAAAAGCCGACGGCTCCGGCAGGCACTGCGCCCAGCAACAGATTTCCGCCGACCACCAGGTTGTGAATGCCGGTCAGGACATTGCCCGTCGAATACGCTCCGGCCAGGTCAAAGCCGAAGCCGCCACCGGTTGCGGTGCTGGTAGTGACGGCGAGGTCGAAATTACTACCCACAGGGACGGAGTTGAAGTTCACGACGACAACTGGGTTGCCGGACACGGTGCCATCGTAATACAGGCTGAAATCCGGAACACCGCCGCCGTGCGGCGTGACGGCAACAGTGCGCGTCACGGTTGGCTCGATGAAATGGACAAAAGGCGCAACATGCCGCGCGGTCACAGTCTGGAAATGGCCCGCGGTGAGATTGGCGGTCCCTAGCAGGGTATCAGCAGAGAAGCTCGTCAGCGTATTCGTGACGTTTACGGTCCCAGTGTCAGTCGTGATTTTCAGCGTGGCCGCGGTGTCGGCGTTGACGATCCCGGTGCTAGTTAGCGTGCCGATCGTGGCGTTGGTTAACGCTCCAGACCCAGGCATACTATCCTTCTTGGCCGAGACGGTGCCGGCGTGAATATTGATCGTGAGGTGGTCGATCGTCCCCGCGCCCGCGGCGGTGATCGAAGAACCCGCATCGGTCGTCCCCACCGTCATGCCGGAAATGCTGCCCGCCGACACCTTGCCCGTCTCGCCAATCTCCTCGATATTTGTGTCGCTCATAATGCCCGAGTCTGCATTGCTATCTTCCACCGCCGTCAACGAGCCGTTCAAGGTGCCAATTCTAACGCCACTACACGTGCCTTGGCCCGCCGCCGTGATCGAAGAACCCGCATCGGTCGTCCCCACCGTCATGCCGGAAATGCTGCCCGCCGACACCTTGCCCGTCTCGCCAATCTC
>DASRAT010000818.1:0-14625 GCA_035638015.1 Gemmataceae bacterium
TGTTGCGAACGTTGGCATTGCGGCCGACGCGTGTCCGGACACCCAGGATCGAGCGGGTGATTTTGGTGCCGGCCCCGACGACGCAGCCATCGCTCACCAAGCAATGCTCCAAAGCGGCGCCGGTGATGCGTGCTGCCGGCAAATAGCGCATGCGCGTGTAGATCACGCCTTCGGAAGTGTGAAAATTGAAGGGCGGATTGTCGCCGGTCAAGGCTAGGCTCGCTTCGTGATAGGCCTTCACGGTGCCGACGTCTTCCCAGTAGCCATCGAACAGGTGAGCCTGTACATGGTGCGCTTGCAAGGTGCGTGGAAAAACTTCACGGCCAAAGTCAGTGGCCAACGGTGGCGCATTGAGCAAATGGATCAACGTTTCGCGTTTGAATAGATAAATGCCCATGCTGGCCATGTAATGGCGGCCCTTAGACGTGATGCCGCGCTTCTCCATCCACTCGGCGGACATGCGCAGCGGCTCCAATTGCTCGGGCGACTGAGGTTTTTCGACAAAACCGACAACACGGCCGGTGTCGTCGAGTCGCATGATGCCCAGGCCGCTCGCTGACTCGGCCGACACCGGCAAAACGGCGATGGTCACCTCAGCATTGCTTTGACGGTGGGTCTTGAGCAGATGGCCGAAATCCATGCGATAGATCTGGTCGCCGGACAGAATCATCACGTCCGAGCAGCCGTCTTCGTGGACATAACGGATCTGCTGGCGAACGGCATCGGCCGTTCCCTGATACCAGTCGGTCGTTTCATTGGTCTGCTGAGCGGCCAGCACTTCGACGAATCCCTGGCTGAAGGGATCGAACTTGTAAGTGTTGGCAATGTGACGATGCAGGCTGACGCTCAGAAACTGCGTCAGCACATAGATGCGTTTGAAACCGCTATTGATGCAGTTGCTGATGGGAATGTCGATGAGGCGATATTTGCCGGCGATGGGCACGGCCGGTTTGCTGCGGAGCATGGTAAGCGGATAGAGGCGGGTGCCACGACCGCCGCCGAGGATCAGACTGAGGACACCTTGCATAGTGCACCAGGGGAGGTTGGAGCCAAAGCGTTGTTTCGTTGCGGACATGGTAACACACGGCTGAGCGCGGGGAAACACTGCAATTCCGTTAGTTACCCCTCCGCGCCGGCAAGATACCTGGAAACCTTCAATGCAACTGCCATGCCTTGCTCCGTGCAATCGTTCATCGCCACGCCGTGGTAGGCATTACCGGTGAGAAACAGACCCGGATGCTGGGCCACGCGGCTTTCGATTTCCGCCACGCGCTCCAGGTGGCCAAGGTGATATTGGGGGATGGCGCGGTCCCAGCGAACGATGTGATGAAAGATCGGCTCGGCGGCGACGCCCATTGCAAGCTGCAACTCAGCCCGAGCCGCTTGGAGCAAGCGCCCGTCGTCCCAGCCGACGATCTCCGCACGATGCCAACCGCCACACATCGCCCTGAGCAACACCGTGCCTTCAGGAGCGCGGCCCGGAAAAATCGATGAACACCACTGTACGCCCAAAAGGTCACGCCGCGTCCGTTGCGGAGCGATGTAACCAAAGCCGTCGACCGACATGGGCACGTCGGCCCGGCGATAGCCGAGAGCCACGACGGCGACACGGTTGTAAGGAATGGCCGCAATCTTCTCGGACAATTCCGTGTCAATGTCACCGAGCAATCGGGCTTGCTGGTGCGCAGGACAAGCCAGCACCACGGCGTCCGCAGTCCAGCTGTTAACGGCCGACGCCGACGCGATCCATTGCGGTTTGCCTGATCCATCACTCCTCGCAATGCGTCGAACCTCGACCCCCAACAACGGCTGCTGCTTTAACTGTGTACTCAAAGTCTCCACCAAAAGTCGTAAGCCATCGCGGAAGGACCACATCTTGCCGGGGCGTTGGTAGACTTCGCCGCGTGCCTTTGCTTCCGCGCGACGCTGCTTGGCGGTACGACCCAATCCCTTGATGACGCTGCCGAATTCCCTTTCTAATCCGGCGATTCTGGGAAACGCCGCCCGTATGCTGAGCAACCGCGGATCGCCGGCGTGAATACCAGTCACCAGGGCGTCGGCGAAAACGTCAGCGACTTCGCGGCCAGCGCGGCGTGCGGCGAAGGCGTCCACCGATTCATCGCTGGGATCAAGACGTGGAGCGCGAAACCGTTCCATCAGAAACGACAGTTTGCCGCGCCAGCTGAGAAGATTGGTTTTGAGAAACGGCAGCAGACCGTTGGGCAACGCTTTGAGTTGGCCATCGACGAACAAGAATCGATTTTTGGCCGCCGCGTCGCTGGCAGTCACCAGCGATCCGGCGAGGCCAAGATCGCGGCACAGCTCGAAGGTTGTCGGTTTGGTGTCGAGAAAGCCGTTGGGGCCTATCTCTATTTGAAAACCATCGCGGCGCTCGGTCCAGATGGTGCCACCTGGTCGGTCACACGGCTCCAAGATGGTGATGTCAATGTCGGGCCGCGTTTGCTGCAGTCGATAGGCGACAGTCAAGCCGGAGATGCCGGCGCCAAGGATGAGCACATTCGGCATGGGAGCATTCAGTAGTTTTCATGCTGGAGAAAATCTATTGCTTAATCGTCTTATTCTAGCAAGTCATCAAATAACGTCGGCAGACCCCCCTTGATAGGCCGCCGAAACGACGCCGTCGATACCTTGGGCGGCATGCGTTCCAATCCCGCCTTCTGTCGCGCCATCGCAAACAAATCGCCAATGGCCTTTGCGAGAATTCCGTCACCGCGCATCCGTTTGCCAAAATCGGATTCATTGAGTTTGCCGCCGCGCATATCGCGAATGCGGCCCAGCACTTTGTCCTTGCGGTCAGGGAAATGTTGCGCCAGCCATTGCTCGAAAAGATCGGCCACGCCGTGCGGCAAACGCAAGATGGTATAATGGGCAAACATCGCCCCCGCGGCGGCGGCGGCTTGCAAAATGGTCGGGACCTCATGATCGTTGAGGCCCGGAATGATCGGCGCGACCATGACGCCCACCGGCACGCCGGCGGCGCGCAAATCCTTCACTGCCGCCAACCGAGCATCGGGATGCGAAGCCCGCGGCTCCATGCGACGGCTCAAATTGGCGTCGAGTGTGGTCACCGAAACGAATACAAGTGCCGCATCAAAACGCGCCAATTCCGTAAGCAAATCGGCGTCGCGGGCCACCAGGTGATTTTTGGTCACAATCCCGACGGGATTGCGAAATTCCGTCAGCACTTCCAAACAGCGCCGCGTGATGCGCAAACGCCGTTCAATTGGTTGATAAGCATCTGTCACGCCGCTAATGCCAAGCACTTTGGGCTGCCATTTAGGCGACAGCAATTCCTTGCGCAGCAACTCCGGTGCGTCTTCCTTGACCAGGATTTTGGTCTCGAAATCCAAACCGGCGGACATGCCGAGATACTCGTGGTAAGGCCGCGCATAGCAATAACTACACCCATGCTCACAGCCGCGATAGGGATTGATGCTGGCGTCAAAGCCCACGTCGGGGCTGTCATTGGTGGCGATGATGGTGCGGCTGGTATCGCGGAGCAATACGGTGGCGGGCGCGACTTCGTCCTCCACGGACACATCGGGATCGCGCTCGTAGGCGATGCGCTCGAAACGGCCGGTTGGATTGTCAGAAACGCCGCGGCCATGAATGGGAAGTGAATGGTCAAACATGGCGACTCACGTCAAAAGGAAATTGGTGGTCACTCACCTATACCTTGAACAATTCGCCGCGTCGCCGCAATGTCAGCAGTCAATTGATTCGCCAATTCCCCCGGACCGGCGAATTTGTGCGTGTCACGCAGACGTTGCAAGAAATCAACAGCCAGTGTAGCGCCATAAAGATCGCCGCTGAAATCCAACAGATGAACCTCGATCTTGCGAGCCACCTCGCCAAAGGTCGGATTAGGGCCGACATTGGTCGCCCCGGACCAAAGGCCGCCTTGGTGGTGCACTCGCACGACATAAACGCCGTTGCCGGGGACCAGCGTGGCGACGCCATCCAGATTGGCAGTTGGAAAACCTAGCGTTTGGCCGCGCCTTTGCCCCACGACCACGTTGCCGATGACGCGATGCCAACGGCCCAAGAGATTGGCTGCCGCTGATACATTGCCGGCCAGCAGTTCACCGCGAATGCGGCTGCTGGAAACGGGTTGTCCGTCAATCTGCAGCGGCGGCACCGGAACGCACTTGATGGCCGCGTCGTGACACATGGCTGTCACCGTTGTGACAGTCCCTTCGCGATTGTGGCCGAAGGCGAAATTAAATCCAGGCACCAAGGCCTTGGTTGCCAACGCGTTCTTAATGATACCGTCAAAGAACTCGCGGGCTGTCCGTTGCAGCAGATCGTGGGTCGTTTGCATCACCAGAACATGCTCGGCCCCGTGGGCCAACATCAGCGTGGTTCGATCCGCCAGCGTAGTCAGGGCCGCCGGAACAAAGCCGGGCCGCAACAGCCGCGATGGCGGCGGGTCGAAGGTCATGGCCACGGCTGGGCCGCCCACCAAGTCGGCTTGACGGCGCAGTTCTGCCAGTAACGCCTGATGGCCGCGGTGCACGCCGTCAAAGTTGCCGATGGTCACGGCGCCGCCTTGACAGTAGGCAGGCAATGAATCATGCGTGCGAACGGAAAGTATTGCCATTGGTGTTCTCTTACCAACCAAGAGAGTATTGTAGCGTCCCAGCAAGGCTCAGACCTATTGCACAGGAAAGTAATGTTAGTGCTGGGCGTTGGCATGAATTTTGCAATTTTTCTTGCGTGACTGACCTAATTGCAACGCTGCATGTCTGGCCGGAGGGTTACACCATGTGGACAACAATACTCGGCACGGTGGGCGGTTTGATATTGGGGCTTTTTCTGGCAGTTATCGCCATTGCGGATGCGGGGGGCGGCCATGGCTTTGACGTTTGGAGCCTCTATTCTTCACCCTTATGGCTAATCCGGCAAGAGTGGGTACTGTTTGCCGGCATACCGGTCATGTGGGCGTTGTTAGGCGGTTTGGCAGCAAGCGCGCGTCACGCGGGCGCCAGAACGGCGTTTATGATCACGATTGTGCTGCACTATGCGGGTGTGATTCCGCTGCTCCTGCGGGATGGCGGGCTTTTCGGGGGCGCACAGTATGCGGAGCAATATCCGCAGGCTGTGACGTTCGCCATGACCGTTTATGGCTTGGGTCAGCTGGCGCTATGGACCCTGTTTTTGTTGGGTTGGCTAACATCCTTGCAACAGGCCCACAACACATACTTAGAACCCCAAAGTTCCTCGCCGGCCCACATTTGAGCAACGCTTGCCACTGTTGGTCAAGCCAATAGCCAACGCGCCAGATTGAAGTAAATCAGCAACGTCACCATATCCGCACAGGCCAGTGCCACGGGCCCCGCCGCAACGCGCGGATCGCGCTCGAGTAAATGCAAGATATACGGCAGCGACAAACCAATCACCGCCGCCGCCGTAACGCCGCCGGCGATTCCTCCAAAGATACAAAGCGATAACGACACGCTGCCCAGCCAAATCAGCGCCACCGTGGCCAGCAATAGGCCGCACGCCGAACCCAACAAAAGGCCGGCCAAAAGCTCGCTCGTCGCCCTGGGCGCCATCGCCGCCCATGTAGGCTGCTGGCCGCGCAAGAACTGGAGCGTCAAGCTGACCGACTGAATACTCACACTTTCCGCGAGGGCCAGCACCACGGGAATGAACAACGCCAGCGCGACTACCTTTTGCAATTCATGCTCGTAAATGCCCGCCAAAAGCGCTGCCAGCACACCGGCGACAATGTTGCAAATGAGCCAGGGAAAACGCTGCCGGAATGACAACAGCGGGTTGGCCTGTTGAGCCGTGGTCACATGGACGCCGATCAGCTGGAACAGTTCGTCATTGCCTTCGCGGCGGTCGATGTCAGTCAGTTCCTCGGTGTAAAGATCGACATCGACCAGTCCGAGCATGCGGCGTTCATCGTCCACTACCGGAAAGGCGAGCAAGCGGTGCATGGTGAAAAACTCGCATGCCTCCAACACGGTGGCATTGTGCGAAATGGATACCACGGGTTTGACCATTAAAGACTCAATGGTTGCGTCAGGTTGGCTGAGCAAGATGCGTCGCGTCGGCACCACGCCTTGTAAACGGTCGTCGGCATCGGTGACGTAGAGGTAAATGATGCGGCCTTGTGGCTGGCTCTGGCGGAGAGTGGCTAAGGCCTGGTCCACGGTCTGGTCAACCCGCAGCTGTGTGAAATCGCGGCGCATGTGGCGAGTCACGGGATCGTTAAGAGCTTGGCCGGTGAGCGTCGCCGCCATATTGGTTCCTCAATTTGCTGTTGCCGCGGGACGGCTCTGGAGAGCTGTCCTACAAAGAACACCATGCCTGAATTGACCATCCAACAAGCGCTTTACCTTCGCCCTTCCGGGGACCATCCGCGCGTCCTGGCACGCTCCAACGGCTTCATCGATGTTTGGCAAGGCGACATCGAACAGATTCTACTCGATTTCGGCGACCGCCCCATCGGTATCATTTGTCCAGCCGCGCTTTTCGCCCAGCCGCTTGGCAAGGACCAGGTAGTTATTGTGCAGGTCACCGACCAACCGGCCACGGACGGGCCGCCATACTTGCGTTTTCACGTTTTGGTGGTGCCGCTCGCGGCCTATCGCAAGTTTCTTGGCGATCCGTTTGCCGTGGCCGAACGATTTCCGCCGCCCTGGCAGCGCACCGGCTCCGAATTGCCTGAGCTAACCATGCCCGCCGAGCCGTTGCCACGCCGGACTGTGGCCGAAGTCCAAAAGGTGCTGAAGCGCGTCAAGGCCTCGGCCCTCCGCGAAGATGAAGATCCCGCCGCAGTCGAATTGACCGTTGAAAACGCCGAAAGCCCGGCCCTGCTGGGTGGCGTGCAGATTCTGGTGGACGGCGGCAAGCTCATGTTCGTTCGGCCAGCGCCCGATCCGGGCCTGATCCGCGCCTTGTGGACGCTCCTTCCCGATACCACGCGTTCACAGCTTTGGCCGGCAACATTTGCTTTCAGCAATGCACTGGGCTTCGACGCCGTAGTGGTACCGCGCCCCGGCCAGGAAGATCTCACGGGCTACACCACGGAACAGCAAGCCGCCGACTATCCCGCCGGCCGTTATGAGTTGAATTTGCAGACCGCCGCTGAATCTGGCGATCAAGCGGCGCTCGACGGTTTATTTGGTCGCCGCAGCCAGGGTGACATGCTGCGGTTGGCGTTATTGATGGTGGTGGCCCTGTCGATCAGTGTGTTTCTTTTCCGGTTTTTCGATCTCAAGACGCCGCCCGAACAGCCTCCGCCATTGTCGCCCGAACAGCGTGAACGCGTGGCCTTCGCCGCGGCGACCGTCGCCAATGGCGATCCGTGGGCCGCCGTGGCATTGCATGAAGCCGCCCGGTACCGCCGCGCCGAGCGGGTGGCATCCGCCGCCGCCATTGTCGCCAGTGGTGATCCGTTTGCCGCCATGGTTCAACTACGAGCGGCGCAGGCGCGCTATGTGGAGATTTGGAAAGCGGACAAATAATGTCCAAGGCATCGTAGCACAGGCGGCTCGCCTGTAATTTGCGTGTTAACAGACACCAAGCGGAGCGCTCGGTTCCGCACCTCGGCTAAAAGAAAGCGCTCGCCTTAACCGCGCAGTTGCCATTAACTCTGCATGACCAGCCTCCCTTTCGCTCTTCGGTTGTTACAACCCCCCTGTCTATTTTGCCGGGCGATCGGCTTGAGATGAGTATTGGCATGCCTTGTGCTTTATCAGCATTTGCATTGAGAAAATCATGCTGCAAGCAGCGGCAGAAAATGTCGTGAAAGGACATTGCCATGGGACTCATTCTGCTGATCATCCTGATTATCTTGTTGATGGGTGCCGTGCCCACTTGGCCCTATGCGCGGAATTGGGGCTATGGTCCCAGCGGGCTGCTGGGAACCCTCCTGGTAATCGTACTGGTGCTATTGTTGTTCCGCGCGATCCCGTGGGGCGTTGGCTAGGGCAAGCGCTAAGCTGTTTGCAATCGCAGGCGAAGGCCTGCGGTTGCAAATAGCATCAGCTTGACGGGCGCCAATTGTCGATGTGCATTAATTGCATTGCAGCGATTGCCAAGGCGCATTTGCGCGCGCTGAAAAACGCCATGCACTGCGCACACTTGCGCACAGCAATTCCCAACGGCCGCGCGGGCTGGTGATTTCAGGCACGCGAATTGCGTGGTTTCATCAAAGGATTGTTTACACCCAGTTGGAGGGGCGACCGCCATGAGGATCAAGCAATTCTGGCACTTATTGAAAGCCGCGGCGTCCGCCTGGAGCGACGACAATGCCCAGACCCATGGCGCCGCACTCGCCTATTACACGGCCTTTTCGCTGGCGCCGCTGCTGCTGATCGCCATCAGCATGACGGCAGTGTTGGTGGGCGAAGACAATGCGCAATCGGCAGTCGGCTCTGAAATCCGCCGAACGCTCGGTCCCCTGCCCGCCGATGCTGCCAGCAAAATTCTGGAAAATGCTCAGGATTCCGGAGGCAATACCCATATTACCTTGATCGGATTGGTAATGTTGGTGGTCGGTGCGTCTGGCGTGTTCATTCAACTCCAGGATGCCTTGAACATTATTTGGAAAACCGAGGCCCCGCCTCGCATCGGCAATGTGGTCATGCACTTTATTCGCCATCGACTACTTTCCTTCGCCGCAGTTGTGGGGACAGGTTTTCTTTTATTAGTCTCCTTTGTCGTCAGCACGATGCTAACGGCGCTTGCCCAATGGCTCACCACATTTCCCGGCAGCAGCCTGCTCTGGCAAGCACTGGCTGCTTTGCTTTCCCTCGGTTTGATCGCGTTGCTTTTCGCCTTGATCTTCAAACTTCTGCCTGACGCTCCGATCGCATGGGGCGATGTCTGGCAGGGGTCATTGCTGACGGCAGTATTGTTCACATTGGGGCAGCAACTCATTGCGTTCTACATGGCGCACGCGGGCATCGCCTCGGCTCATGGAGCGGCAGGTTCGTTGGTGGTGGCGTTAGTTTGGGTTTACTACGCGTCGCAGATCGTTTTATTTGGAGCGGAGTTTACGCATGTCTATGCTCAAGGCCATGGCGTTGCGGCCTCTGCCATGGGCCAACCAGGACGAATGCCCGTTTAGCCGCGACGCGAAGCGGAGCGCGTTCCGCAACGCGGCCAAACGGCATGTTCAATCAATGATCTTATTCAGTGGATACTCCACAATCCCCCTCCCCCCCGCCTGCTTGAGCTGGGGCACGATATGCCGCACCGTGTCCTCATCCAAGATCGTGTTGACCGCCACCCATTCCGGATCGGACAGCGACGAAACCGTCGGCTTCTGCAACGCCGGCAAGATTTTCAGTATCGCCGTCAAATCGGCGCTGCGCACATTGAGCATCAATCCCACCTTGCCCTCGGCGGCCATCGCCCCTTGCAACATCAGTACCATGTCGGCCATCTTTTGCCGCTTCCAGACATCGGCGTTGGCTGCCTCATTGGCAATGAACCGCGTCGTGCTCTGCAATAACTCGGCGACAACGCGCAGATTGTTGGCCCGCAGCGAGCTGCCAGTCTCGGTGACATCCACAATCGCATCCGCCAAACGCGGCGGCTTCACCTCCGTGGCCCCCCAGCTGAATTCAACATTCGCCGTCACGCCATGACTCCCCAGCCAGCGCCGCGTCAGATTGACGACCTCCGTGGCGATCCGTTTACCCTGAAGATCCTGCACTCTCTGAATCGGCGAATCATTGGGCACCGCCAGCACCCAGCGCACCGGCCGCCTGCTCACCTTGCTGAACACCAGCTCCGCCAATTCGACAACCTTGGCGTCGTTTTCGACGATCCAGTCGTGACCGGTCAGCCCGCAATCCAGCGATCCATTCTGCACATAACGCGCCATCTCCTGCGCCCGAATCAGCGTGCAGTGGACTTCCGGATCATCTATGTTCGGATAATAGCTACGGCTGGCGAACGTCAGCTTGTAACCCGCCTTGCGAAACAGCTCACTGGTCGCCTCTTGCAAACTGCCGGCGGGGATGCCGAGCCTCAATGTGTTGGCACTCATTTACGGTACACCTGCTTGGGATCGAAGACACGCTCGCCGACGACGCGCAACCCGTCCGGCTCGACTTTGCGAAAAAAGCAACTCGGATAACCTTCATGGCACGCGGCCCCGCCGATCTGGTGGACCTTGAGCAAGATCGTGTCGGCGTCGCAATCGACGTAAATCTCGCGCACCTCTTGCACATTGCCGCTTTCTTCGCCCTTGCGCCAGAGCTTATTGCGGCTACGGCTGAAATAAACGGCCCGCCCGGTGCGCACCGTCTCGTCGTAAGCCTCGCGGTTCATCCAGGCCATCATCAGTACCTGGCCGCTGTCCGCGTCCTGGGCAATGGCGGGGATGAGGCCGCCGGATTTGTCGAAATCTGGAATCGTATTCATTTAGCTATTGATACGAAATTGGCCGCGCCATCAAATATGCGATCCTGACATCGGGCTTCTGCAAGGTCCGCAAGGCCCAGATGCCAATCGGTATTCCCTGAATCCACCCGAAACCCACGGAGGGCGCCATGGCCAGATAGCACGCAAGCCGCGCCCACTGATAACTCGCAAGACGCCACATTCTCATGGCGCCGATTATGACGACCGTGCCCTGAAACACACCCAGAGCGGATAAAGCAGTGAGCCAGTACAATTCATCTTGGAGGGACATTGGCATCCAGATAAATGAAGTGAGCACCTGAACGATGCCAGTTTCCAGAAGCCATCCCGCGGGGGCTCTCACCCATTCCGCTGATTTCAATTGAGACCGCTCTTTGAGCCGCGTTTTAGACATCTTGAAAAGCAGCAATAATAAGGGACTCAGAAGCCAAAACATAATGGCCAGGTGAATAGCCTGGAGGAATTCCGCATCGTAGCGTCCTGGCGTGATTCCGGTCTGTTCATAAATTCGATCCAGCAATGGCTCAGGGGACGCAAGCAGGTTCAGCAAAGGCACGAGCACGGAGAAGGCAAGGATCATTGCCAGGGCAAACCGTGCCACGCCGCCTCGTGGTGTGCCCGGAAATCGCCAGGCTTCGATGCCGCACCAAATAATGGCCAGCGCCAAAACGGGCAGATAAACGATGGGACTGACGAATCGCCACCAGGACATGGCAAAGATTGCTATCGCAACAAATAGAGCCAGCGTGCCAATGCCGACCGCGATTTTCCACATTGGCGTCGCAGGCAATGCGATGCCATGTTTGCGCATGATAGCCCGAATGGCCATAAATGCTTCCAACGCGCCGCTGCCCGATTTTGCCATGTAGAGCTTTTGAGCATCCAGCAAACGCGCCGGCAATAGCGGCAATACTAGCCGTTCAAGCACCGCCGGATCGAGCTTTTCGGTTATCTTGCCGCTTTCCTGTGAAGCCGCTATCGTTGGCGCCGGCATGGTCAAGGAAATCGTATCGACATCGGTTTTGACCTGGCTCGCTTGTTGGTAACGCAACGTCGGTTCGGTCTCCAGCGCCCGTAGCACAACATCATCGAGCCGCACATCGACCTCAACCCTTTTCGACGGCGGTGCAAACCGGCCGATGGGCAGCTCCCCCGTCAAAAGCTCATAAAAAACCACGCCCAGCGAATAAATGTCAGCGCGATGATCCACGGCCCTGGAGCCTTTCATTTGCTCCGGGGCCATGTAACGCAAGGTGCCCATCACCTCCTGCGTGCCTGTGAGATCGTGATCTGCCTGGTGCTGGCCGAGCAGTTTTGCCAGCCCGAAATCGGCGATTTTCACGCGGCCGCGCTTGTCGATCAAAATGTTGGCCGGTTTGATGTCGCGGTGGACGACACCCTCGTCGTGAGCGAATTGCAGCGCATCGCAAACTTGGGTCACAATGCTCAGCGCATCCTTCGATGTGATTTTGCCGCTTTGCATCGCTTGCCGGAGGTCGACGCCGTCCACGTATTCCATGACGAAGTAAAAAAGTCCGTCGGCCTGTCCAAAATCATGGATAGTGACAATGTGCTGATGGCTCAGCATGGCCAGCGCTCGTGCTTCGCGACTAAATCGCTCGGCAAACGCAGGGTCGCGGCTAATCTCGGGTGGGAGGATTTTTACCGCCACCAGGCGGTCCAGCCCGCGCTGGCGAGCCTTGTAAACAGCGCCCATGCCGCCCTGGCCGAGGAGTTCCAGGATTTCGAGCTGCGGCAATCGGGCCGACAGTTCCTCAAGCGCTGGCGGAACAAAGCGATCCCCAGACGGCCGTGGCGAGGAAGCCGTGGGCTCGCTCAGCAGGCCGGCCTTGAGCAAGCATTTGGGGCAAAGTTCAGCGGGGGCGCCGGCCGGAATCTCGGCCTGGCATTCGGGACAATGACGTGGTTCAGGCATTGGGGTTCACCTCGTTACCCCTTTCTAAAGCAATTGGAGCCAGATGTGACATGATTTCGGGCAAAATTTAGTCAGCCGCCGAGCGCCTGGAAAAGGCTTCTTATCTCTTCCTCCACGTCGCCGACATCAGCGACTGTTTGGGCCACCTCTTGCCGAAGCAGTTCCCGGTAACGCTTGCGCAGACGGAAGCCAGCCTGTCGCGCGGCCGGCTCACTCATATTCAATTCTCGGGCCAGTTCCGCATATGGCCGTCCCTTGTCACCGATCAAAACCCCCTTGAGCAACTCGAATTGCGCGCCCTTTCCGCTTGTGGCGTACTCCTTTTGCAGCCTCGTCATGATAAGGTCCAGCAACGTGAGCGCCCATTGACGTTCAAAGAGGTGTTCGGGCGTCATGCCGTGCGCCGGTTCGAGACTGAGGCGCGATTCGCTCATGTCGAATTCAAGCGAGAAGAGTTTGCGGCCGCCGCCGCGTTTGCGAGTGTTGGCCCGGTCCCACTGGTTGGCCTGAAAGTTTTTGAGAGCTGCCAGAAGAAAGCTGCGAAAGCGCCCCCTTTCGGGCGTTGCCTGTGCCAAAGCGTCCTCCTCGAGAAGAAATGCGAAAAACTCCTGGGTCACATCCTGCGCTTCATGCACATTACCCACGCGCCGCCGCACAAAAGCGTAAAGCGGAAACCAGTAACGCTGGCACAATTCCGCCAGCGCTTCATCGGCTGCTCGATTACCGCGCTGGCCAACCTTCAGGACGAGGCTCCAGTGTGTGGTCGTGAAATCGTTACAGGGCCGCCCGGCTGGCGATGGGTCTTGCGAACTGCTCATGGTCACGATTGTAGCCTCCCGGTGAAACGAGTTCCATTGCCCGCTTGCAATTCGCTGTACCGTCCATACTCTGCCCAAGATCAACGCAATCGCAATACGGAGTCTCTCCCATGGGTTTCAAGCAAACCACCCCGCATCGCAACGGCAAAGGTTCCTACCATCAAATTGGCCTCGTCCGCGGCCAGTTCGGCAATGTGCCGATGGACAAATGGGTGCCATTCGTCCAACAAACCGGTTTCGACGGCTGGGAAGAAGCCGGCTGGGAGCTGGATCTCGACAAATGCATGACCGACGCCGGCGCTGAAGCCTATGCCAAGGAGCGCGTGGACCTCGCCAAGAAACATGGCCTGGAAGTCTTCACCGTCGCCTCGCATTTGCAGGGCCAGGCATTAGGCGATGAGCCGAGCGCCAAGACACTTCAATTCGCCCGCGGCGAAGCCCGCGCCGCCTACAAGACCTGGCGCGACAAGGGCAACAAACCGCCACGCACCAATCCGTATTACGTCCCTGATGAAGTCGGCAAGCTCATTCATGATCAATCGCAAAAAGACCTGATCGCCTGTGTTCGCCTCTGCCACTACCTGGGCAAACTGCAAAACCGCAAGGTGGCCTGCCCCGGTTTCGTCGGTTCGCCCGCGCATTGCTGGAGCCATTTCTTCCTGTTTCCGCCCTTGCCCTCAAGCCTGGAAGGCCACGCCATCCCCGACGCCCGCCAGGTCAGCCTGGAGCTTCTCGTCGAACGCTTCGGCCCCGTCTTTGACGCCTGCAAGAAATACGGCGTCACTTACGATCTCGAATGCCACCCCAGCGAACGCGCCATGGGCGACATCGAGTCGGCCAGCGATTACATCAACTTCCTCGTCAAGGCTGGTTATGAAGGAGCCGTCGGTTTCAACCTCGACGGCTCGCACATGGAATGGCAAGGCGTCAGCGTCGTGCAATTCATCCGCGAGTTCGGCGACTACATCCACTGCGCCCACATCAAAGGCGTACAAGTGATCCGCGAGCACACCCGCGCCGGTTTGTTGGGCGGCCATCGCCCCATGGGCCATCCCCTCAACGGCTGGAACTTCGTCACCGCCGGCACCGCCCGCGACGCCAACAGCGTGGAAGAAATCATGGTCGAACTAAATCGCGTCGGTTATGACGGCGCCGTCAGCATCGAATGGGAAGACAACGACGCCGAGCAACACGCAGGGGCCAAAGCAGCGCTGGCGAACGTGCGCAAGGCCGATTTGCCGCCCAGCGGCATGCGGCATGATGAGCATTTGAAGGCGTAAGGCCGCCTGTCTGCTCTCGTTTTGGCGTTTCGCAACACGCGCAACAGCTTATAATGACAGACTATTGCCTTGAGCTTCCGAATAACCGCATTGCACACGGAGGTGCAAGCGTATGGTCAACCAACAACTTGCTTGCATTTCCCTATTCGGCCGCATCCACGGGTTGGACGTGCTGCGTGGT